>NZ_RZSF01000660.1:0-1113 GCF_004023325.1 Mesorhizobium sp. M1A.F.Ca.ET.072.01.1.1
GCAGTGTGCGGGTATAGCGCTCGGGCACCGTGGCGATGAGGTCGGAGCCGCGCGCCAGCGCCAGCGCTTCCGCAAAGCCGCCGACCACGGTGGCGATCGTCCGCGTCAGCCCGGCGAGTTCCAGCGCGTCGTCGATAGGCCCGCGATCCAGCCCGCGGCGCGAGATCAATATATGCCGGCCGGCGGCGAAGCGGGCGGCGGTGATCTTGCCGTCGCACAGCGGATGGCCGCTGCGCACCACGCCGACGAAACGGTCGCGGAACAGCGCCTGCGCCCGCACCTCGGGGCCGGTCGAGCCGCCGATAACGCCGGTCTCGAGATCGACACTGCCTTCGCGCATCGGCGCGCTGTCCTTGTCGGGCTTCGGCACGAAGCGCAGCTGCACGCCCGGCGCTTCCTCGGCGACGCGCGCGAGAAGGGCAGGGCCGAAATTTTCCACAAAACCATCGCTGTTGCGCAGCGTGAAACTGCGCGTAAGCCGCTTCAGATCAAGGCGTTCGGCGGGGCGCAGCACAGCCTCCGCCTCCTTCACCAGCCGGCCGACATCCGTGCCGAGTTCGATGGCGCGGGGCGTCGGCACCAGGCCGCGCCCGGCGCGTACCAAAAGCGGATCGCCGGTCACCTCGCGCAATCTTGCGAGCGCGCGGCTCGTTGCCGACGGGCTGAGCTTCAGCCGCCGCGCGGCTTTCGCGACACTGCCTTCGGCGATGAGCACGTCCAGCGTGACGAGCAGGTTGAGATCGGGTCGCGACATGGCGCGATCTTAGCACGTCCTCGATGCAGTGACATGGCGCTTCATGCACTATTCGAGTGCAAATGCTGCGCGTTCCGCCATATGGGCCAGGCGCCTATTCTCCCGGCAAGTTCCACCCGAGCCGGAGAAGAACCATGGCCGATGTCGCAGATCCACGCACCGTTCCCGCAAGCCGCTCGGCAAGCGGCGCGCTGGCCAGCCTGTCGCTGGCGATGCTTTTGTCCTCGCTCAGCACCAGCATCGCCAATGTCGCGCTGCCGACGCTGAGCACCGCCTTCGCCGCATCTTTCCAGGCGGTGCAATGGGTGGTGCTTGCCTATCTGCTTGTCATCACCGCGCTCATCGTCAGCGTCGGGCGT
>NZ_RZSF01000661.1:0-1091 GCF_004023325.1 Mesorhizobium sp. M1A.F.Ca.ET.072.01.1.1
GGAGTATCGCGCCGCCCATCCCGACGGCTACGGCTACACCTGGTTCTGCGAGCACTTCGCCGCTTTCGAGCGCCGGACGAGCGCAACATTCCGCAATCGGCATGCGGCGGGCGCGGTGATGCAGACGGACTATGCCGGGCAGACGGTGCCGGTGATCGATCCGGCGACCGGCGTCATTTACCCGGCGCAGATTTTTGTCGCGGTGCTGGGCGCCTCCAATCTGACCTTCGCCTTTGCCAGCTCCAGCCAGAAGCTGCCGGACTGGATCGAGGGCCAGGTGCGAGCGCTCGCCTTCTTCGGCGGTGTCACCAGGGCGATCGTCTGCGACAACCTGAAGGCTGGTGTCGTCAAGGCGCTGTGGTTCGAGCCGACGCTGAACGCGACCTTTGCCGCCATGGCCGAGCATTACGACACCACCATCTTGCCGACCCGCAGCCGCAAGCCGCGCGACAAGGCGATTGTTTCATAGTGAGTCCTGTTCGGTTGATGGCACGGTAATTGAGGCACGGCGGGCGGCAACGGCGTTTCGGCCCGGGCGGCCTTTGATGATCTCGATGTCGTGAGGAATGTCCCACAGACCACGGTTGAGACTGTCGCTGCAGACTTTGGTGATGAGCCCCTGGCGCCCCCATTGATGCACCGTGGTCTCGGCGACAGCGAAGTGTTCGGCCGCTTCCTGCGTGGTGAGCAGACCACAATCCCGCAGGCGCTGGCGACGGCTGGGCAGGTTGTAAGCTCCACGGATGAAGGCGATCTTCTTGAGATTGAACGGCTTGCCCTCCCAGGTTCGCAGGCCATCTTCATTGAGGATATCGGCGATCTCGCGATCGCAATATCGGTCGAGCAAGCGGTCGACCTTGGCGACGAGCTCAGGCTTGAACTTGCGGATTTGGGCGATCGGCAAAGGCCGCTCCAGCGTCAAGGTGCGGGTCGCCCCGCCGGATAGTCGCACGTTTGCAGTAATCGTCTCGGCCTTGACCAGGGTGACGTCGGCGACCAGCAGCCGCAGGATACGCTTGCGCTCGCGGACATCGATGCGGGGATCGCCCCAGATCCGCGGGAACTGCTCGGCAAGGTCGCGGACGCGTTGC
>NZ_RZSF01000662.1:0-1088 GCF_004023325.1 Mesorhizobium sp. M1A.F.Ca.ET.072.01.1.1
CTGCTCGACCGCGCCGTCGAGACGCTGCCTTCACCGGCGGCGCTTGCCGAGCGCGAGGCTCGCGGCGAGCCGTTGACCAGGGCCGAGCTCGGCGTGCTGCTTGCCTATGCCAAGATCGTGCTCTTCTCCGACATCGTCGCCAGCGACGTGCCGGACGATCCGCATTTCGACCGCGATCTGATGGGCTATTTCCCGGAGCGGATGGCGAAGAAATTCGCCGGCGAGATCCGTGCCCACCGGCTGCGGCGCGAGATCATCGCGCGCGTCGTCGCCAACGATCTCGTCAACCGCGGTGGGCCGTCCTTCGTGAACCGGCTGCAGGAAGCGACGGGCCGCACCGCGGGCGCCGTCGTGCGCACTTTCGCCCTGGTGCGCGACGGTTTCGCGCTGCCTTGGCTCTACAAGGAGATCGATGCCCTCGACAACCAGATCGACGGCCAGACGCAGCTCGATCTCTACCAGGCAGTCAGCCGGCTCATCTTCATGACCAGCGGCTGGTACCTGAAGAACGACCTCTCCTCGGCGCCGCTCGGCCAGCGCATCGCCGACTTGCAGGAAGCGCGCAAGGCTTTGGAGCCAAAGCTCATCTCGCTGCTGCCGGCCTTCTCGCGCGAGCGGATCGAGGCGCGGCGGCACGACCTGACTGAGGGCGGCGCGCCCGACAAACTTGCCGAAAAGCTGGCGCTGGCCGAGGTGAGCGACCTGATCCCGGACATCGCGCTCACCGCACGCACGGCCAATGCCGATATCGTCAGCGCCGCCAGGGCCTTCTTCGCCGTCAGCGACGCTTTTCGCATTCCACGCGTCGAGGAGGCCGCGCGCTCGATCATGCCGCCGGACTATTACGACCAGCTGGCGCTGTCGCGCGCGACCGACACGATCGGCGCCGCAAGGCGCGGCATCGCGGTGGCGGCGCTTACCGGCCACGGCAAGGCGGCGGATCCGGTGGCGGCCTGGCTGGAAGCCGGCGGCGAGCAGGTCGGGCGCATCCGCGAGCGGCTGCAGGCGCTGACCGAAGGCGGCGACATCACCGTGTCTCGGCTGTCGGTGGCGTCCGGCCTGATGAGCGACCTGACGGGCATGTAGGT
>NZ_RZSF01000663.1:0-1037 GCF_004023325.1 Mesorhizobium sp. M1A.F.Ca.ET.072.01.1.1
TCCAGCGGCCTGCAACCGGTGCTGGAAGGCGGCCAGGTGCGGATCGTATTTGGCAACGATGCGGGCAACGAGGAAGAGCACGCCCCGGGGCCCGGCGCGACCGCCACGCACCGGTCTTCGGCCGCTGCGCTTACCGCTGTCATTGGCGATCGGCGCCAAGCCGGCCAGCTTGGCGATGGCCTTGTTGGACAGGATGCCGATCTCGGGCAATTCGGCCATCAGGCGAGCAACGCTGCGCGAGGCGATCCCTTTGAGCGAGCGAAAGGCGCGGTCAAGGCATGCCCACAACGGATCGTCGTCGATCAGCGAGGCGATCTCGCCCTCGAGCCTGCGGCTCTGGCGCACGAGCAACGCGATGACCTCATCGAGGCTGGCGATGGTTTCGGTGTCGGCGGCAGCACTCTTGCGCTGCTTCTGGATGGTGAGATCGCCGGTGACCTGACCGAGCCGTGCCACCAAGGCCTTGAGCCGCTGCTGGGCCGGGCTCGGCGGCAGAGTCGGCTGTACGCGCTTGGCCTGCGCGTAGCCGGCGATCATGGCGGCATCGATCCCATCGGTCTTTTCCAGGAAGCCCATCGCCTCTGCAAAACGGCGCACGCTGCGCGCATTGACGAGAGCGCAAGGCAGGCTCAGATCCCACAGCAGCAGCAAGGCCACCCGCTCGTAGCCGCCGCTGGCCTCCATGACGGCAAGCTCGACGCCATGGCCCTGACACCAAGCGGCCAGATCGGTGATGCCTGCCGCATCGTTACGGAAGCGGCCTGCCGCCCCGTTCGGCTCGACATGGGCATCGAGCCATTCTTTCGAAACGTCCACTCCACAGATGGTCTTGTTCACGGTAACCTGCCTTGTGCGTGCGATTGGAGCCAAGCGACTATTCGGTCGTACGTGACGGAGGCGAAGATCCCTGGCTCATCCACGGTTGTGACCGCAGGGGTGTCGGGCGACTTCGCCAAGCCTCGAATCGGATGGCCGTCCGGTTCGAGGCTCAGTCGCTCTTCTCGCACAAAGTCTCCTCCGCGCAGATACAAGGGGTG
>NZ_RZSF01000664.1:0-1015 GCF_004023325.1 Mesorhizobium sp. M1A.F.Ca.ET.072.01.1.1
CGCTGATGCGGCCCGCCGTGCTGCAGCTGTCGCGCTGGGGCCTGCTCAAGCCACTGCTCAAGGCCGGCACGCCGCTGATCGAGACAACGACGTTCCACTATGGCGAGGAGGAGATCACGATTCCGCTCAATGCCGGGCCCGATCTTCCCGGGCTGATCGCGCCCAGGCGCACCGTGCTCGACCGCATGCTCGTCGATGCCGCGCGCAAGGCCGGCGCCGAGTTCCTGCACGAGGTGGCGGTCGGCGACCTCTTTGCCGACACGCGCGGACGCGTGCGAGGCGTCGAGATCCGCGGCGCCGGCCGCGCGGCCTTACGTTTAAGCGCCGACATCGTGATCGGCGCCGACGGCATGGGCTCCACGGTGGCGAAATGCTGCGACGCGCAAGTGCTTAGAAGGGGCACGGTCTCGGCAGCCCATGTTTATGGCTACGCGCCGGTCGAACCCGGCGCCGGCTATCACTGGTATTTCCGCGACGGCATCGCCGGCTCCCTCATTCCGACCAATGCCGGGCTGGCCTGCATCGTCGCTTCGGTGCCGACCAAGCTGTTCGACGAGCGCTTCCGCCTTGATCATTTCCGCGCCCGCATGGAGGTGCTCGAGGCGCTTTCGCCGGCACTGGCCGAACAGGCGAGCCGGGCGCCCGACGATGCCCGCCTGCAGGCTTTCCGCGGCGTGCCGGGCTACATCCGCCACGCTCACGGACCAGGCTGGGCGCTGGTCGGCGATGCCGGCTTCTTCCGCGACCCGCTCACCTCGCACGGCATTGCCGACGCGCTGCGCGATGCCGAAGGCTTGGCGCGGGCGATCCTGGACGGATCGGAGGCAGCCTTCGCGACCTGGCAGCAGGAGCGCGACCTCTTCGCCCATCAGATCCTCGACACCACCGACGCCATTGCCGGTTTCGACTGGTCGCTGGCCGATATCGGCGAGCGGCACCGCCGCTTCAGCGCGGTGATGAAGGCCGAGGTCCGGGCGCTCGCCGCACACGCGATCCCGGTCCGCCGCGCCGTGCC
>NZ_RZSF01000665.1:0-1009 GCF_004023325.1 Mesorhizobium sp. M1A.F.Ca.ET.072.01.1.1
CTCAAGGGTCTCGGCGAGCAAAATTGCTCCAAGCTGCTGGCGGAGCGGCGTGGGATCGCGGTTGTCGGCATAGGTCCGCACGATCTCGCGGACCGTAGCGGGCGCAAATCGCTCCTGATAGCCCGATTGCGTGCCCTCCACGCCGATCATGTGGTCGGCCGAGCCGATCTCAGCGTCGCCAAAGCCGTGGCTGAAGACATGGCTGTAGCCCGCCACGCGGATCGTGCATTGGCCGTCGCGGATCGCCGTGCGCCAGCTCGAGTCGAGGCTGGTGCCGTCGCGCTGAGCGTCTTGCAGCATCTCGGCCAGCCGCGCGCGCCAGATCGCGGCGTCGGCCGGCTCGCCTTCGGCCGACAGCGCCTTTTCGAAGCGCCTCAGGCTAGCCTTGAGCTGGACCTGGCTGTGATCGGCCTTGTCGCGCAGCTTGGTCGTGGAGACAAACTTGGCCTCGGTGACGATTACATCGAGGAAGCGGTTGCCGTCGACGTCGATCGAGGGGGCGAGGCACAGCAGATCGGCCATGCGGCCTTCCACTTGGCCGAGCCAACTCGCATAATCGTCGAGGAACAGCCATGCCCGCGGCCGGTCGCCAAGTTCGTGATCCACCAGATATTTGCTGAGGACCACGCCGATCAGCTCGCCCGCGCTCGTCCCGCGCCGCGCCGCGCGCAGGACGATATCCCCCGATACGGAATTAGCGTCATTGATGAGCCTGCCTGCAAGCACGCCGGCGGCCTCTGCATCATAGCTGGCATCGAGACCGCGGAGCCGGCTACATAAGGTTGCGCGGAGCAGCGTATCGGACGCCTTTGACGAGATGATCAGCGAGCGATTGCTGCCGGCGGCATGCTTGTAGCGGATCACTGAGATACCGCTGTTGAGAAGCTGGCGCCGGTCGAGCAGGTCGTCGAAATTGACGACCCACGTGCCGAGGCGATGCGTTTCGTCGAGCACTTGCCGGGTTTCGTCAGACTGGAGCACCGTGCGCCGGTCGGGCACGCGGCAGAAG
>NZ_RZSF01000666.1:0-974 GCF_004023325.1 Mesorhizobium sp. M1A.F.Ca.ET.072.01.1.1
CGCGCCATCTGGCGCTCCAACGGTCGCGCCCAGGAAATCACCGTCTGGTGCTCCAACGACTATCTCGGCATGGGCCAGAATCCGGACGTCATCGCCGCCTTCCAGAACGCGGCGGGCCGGATGGGCTCGGGCGCCGGCGGCACCCGCAACATTTCTGGCACGTCCAACCCGCTGGTCGAGCTGGAGCATGAGCTCGCCGACCTGCACGACAAGGAGGCGGCGCTGGTCTTCACCTCCGGTTTCGTTTCCAACGAAGCCTCGATTTCGACCATCGCCAGGCTCTTGCCCAACTGCCTGATCATCTCGGACGAGTTGAACCACGCCTCGATGATCGAGGGCGTGCGCCGCTCCGGGGCCGAAAAGAAGATTTTTCGCCACAACGACGTTGCGCATCTGGAAAGCCTGCTGCAGGCGGCAGGACGCGAGCGCGCCAAGCTGATCGTCTTCGAAAGCGTCTATTCGATGGACGGCGACATCGCGCCGATCAAGCAGATCGTCGAGCTCGCCGAGCGCTACAACGCCATGACCTATATCGACGAGGTGCATGCTGTTGGCATGTACGGTGCGCGCGGCGGCGGCATCACCGAGCGCGAGGGTCTTGCCGACCGCATCGACATCATCGAGGGGACGCTGGCCAAGGCCTTCGGCACGCTGGGCGGCTACATCACCGGCACGAGCGCTGTGATCGACGCGGTGCGCTCCTATGCGCCGGGCTTCATCTTCACCACCGCGCTGCCGCCCGCGATCGCGGCGGCCGCCACCACCTCGATCAGGCATTTGAAGCGCTCGCAGGCCGAGCGCGACGCCCAGCAGCGCCAGGCCGCGCGGGCTAAGCAGGTGCTTGCCGCGGCCGGGCTGCCGGTGATGGAATCGGCCACCCATATCGTGCCGGTGCTGGTCGGCGATCCCGAGCTTTGCAAGATGGCGAGCGACCGCCTGCTTGGCGTCCACGGCATCTACATCCAGCCGATCAA
>NZ_RZSF01000667.1:0-957 GCF_004023325.1 Mesorhizobium sp. M1A.F.Ca.ET.072.01.1.1
TCCGAATGAACATCCATAAGAATGCCCGTCTCACACCGCTGCGTCGAGAGGAGATGGCGCTGTCGGTGATAGAAGGCGCTTTCTCCAAAGCCCATGCGGCGCGTGTCTACGGCGTGTCGGCCAAGATCGTGGCGCGCTGGGTCGAGCGCTACAAGTCCGAAGGGCGGGCCGGCATGATCGACCGTTCCTCGCGGCCCGCCCATATGCCGCAGGCCACCGCTGCGTTGATCGCCGAGCGCATCATGGCGCTGCGGCGGCAACGTTGGACCGGCAAGCACATCGCCCATGAGGTCGGCGTCTCGCCCGCCACCGTTAGCCGGGTTCTCAAGCGTGCCGGACTGTCGCGGTTGCGGGATATCGAACCGGCCGAGCCGATCCGACGCTACGAGCGCGAGCATCCTGGCGAGATGATCCATATCGATATCAAGAAGCTCGGTCGTTTCGAGCGCATCGGTCATCGCATTACCGGCAAGCGCACCGGCAATGCCAGCTCGCGCGGCAGCAGTTGGGAGTTCGTCCATGTCTGCATCGACGACGCCTCCCGCATCGCCTTCTCGCAGATCCTGCCCGACGAGAAAAAAGAAAGCGCCATCGCCTTCCTCAAGGCGGCGGTGGCCTACTACGCCAGCCTCGGCGTCACGATAGCCCGCGTCATGACCGACAACGGCTCCTGCTACAGATCAAAGGCCTTCGCCAAGGCCTGCCGCGATCTCGGCCTCAAGCACGTCAGGACAAGACCCTATACACCCAAGACCAATGGCAAGGCCGAGCGCTTCATCCAGACAGCACTGCGCGAATGGGCTTATGCCATCGCTTATCCGACTTCAGATCACCGCGCCGCAGAGTTGCCGGTCTGGCTGCACAGATACAATTGGCACCGTCCCCACGGGAGCCTAAAGTCCAAAACACCTATCAGTCGCCTCGCTCTAACCGAGGACAACCTGTTGAGGCTCCACA
>NZ_RZSF01000668.1:0-927 GCF_004023325.1 Mesorhizobium sp. M1A.F.Ca.ET.072.01.1.1
ACCGCCTGCCCTGCTCCAACTGGATGGCGACGGGAAAGCTGCCCGAGGCCGAGACCGCCTATCGCCGCGCGCTCAAGCTGTCGCCCAGGAACACCGACACCCTGGTCGCGCTCGGCCTCGTCGTGGGCTCCAGCCAGCGCTTCGACGAGGCCGGGCGGTTCTTCGACCGGGCGCTTGCGATCAGGCCCGGCCTTCTCGACGCGCGGCTGGGCAAGGTCCGCCTGGCGATCTGGCAGGGCGACGCGCCGCGCGCCCGCGCCCTGGTCGATGATGTGCTGGCCTCGGCGCCGGACAATGTCGAGGCTCTCAGCCTTGATGCCAGAATCGCCTTGCTCGAGGCCGACTACAAGCGGGCCGGGCAATCCTTGCAGCGCGCGCTGGCGCTCGATCCGCGCAATGCCGAGGCGCTGGTCGGGCTCGGCGACGTGCGCCGCGCCGAGGGCGACGACGAGGCCGCGCGGCAGGCTTACGGCCAGGCGCTCGCCATCGAGCCGGGTTCGGCCGATATCGAGCAAAGGCTGGCCGTGCCGCCGCCGCGCAAATGGCGGCTCGACCTCGGCAACGAGGTGAGCGATCTCACCGACGGGCTTGGCGACTGGACCGACAGTTCGGCCGGCCTTTCCTATCGGCTATCGCCCCAAACGACGATCTCCGGCCGCACGCGGCTCGCCACCCGCTTCGGCAACACCGACGTCCAGATCGAGGGCCGCGTCGACCAGGCCTTCTCGCCGGCCTTCTCCGCCTATGCGCTGGCCGCGGCGACGCCGGATGCCGACTTTCTGGCGCGCTATTCGCTGGGCGCCGGCGCTTCGTGGCAGGTCGTGGCGCCGGCGAAAGCGTTCGGACCGGTCTCGCTCAACATCGACGCCCGCTACGACGATTTCGCCGATACCGGCGTCACCACCGTCTCGCCCTGGGTGCAGGGCG
>NZ_RZSF01000669.1:0-920 GCF_004023325.1 Mesorhizobium sp. M1A.F.Ca.ET.072.01.1.1
ATGCCATACTGCATGGCGCGGCCCATGACATCGGCATCGATGTTGGGGCTGACCAGCAGCCGGCCGCCGGCCTTGTGCAAGGCATCGACATCGGCCGCCGTCAGTACCGTGCCGGCGCCGACCAGCGCGGTTTCCGGAAGGACTTCGGCGATCCTGGTGATCGACGAAAACGGTTCCGGCGAATTGAGCGGCACCTCGATCGCCTCGATGCCGGCGTCGAAGATCGCCTGGCCTATTGAGATCGCCTCGGTCGGCTTGAGGCCACGCAAGATGGCGACCAGCCCGCGTTTCAGTCTGGGAAAGGGTGCTGTCTGCGTCACGCGTCGCCTCCGATCATGCGGTTCTCGCGCGCGGCTTCGACAAGGCCGGCGCGCACCGCTTCATCCGCATCGACGACCCGAAAAGCAAGACCGGCGAAGCCAAGAGCGGCGCCATAGAGCGAAGCCAGCGCGCCGGAAGCGATCAGCACGACGGGCGCTCCACCGACGCCGTAGCGCCGCTTCGCCGAAGCGATTTCGCCGCCGATCAACAGCCCGGACAGGCAAGCCGCCGCCTCGTCGGATTTCAAATCCTGCAGCAGCCCGGCGGCGCGGATCGCAAACAGCTTTGAGGTAACGTCGCCGCCTTCGCTCAGCGCCCGCTCGCACCACTGGCGGAAAAATGGACTATCCGCCGTGACCGGCGCCGGATGCTCGCCCAGCGAATGTTTCAGGATCGAATGCGCGGCCAATACCGAAAACAACTCGCCGGTCGGCCAGGTGCCGAAGCCGGCGACCGCGCCGTCCTCGACCACGACCCATTTGGAATGCGTGCCCGGCATGCAGACGAGGTGGCGCCCCGTTGGCGGCAGATTCGCGCCGGCAAGTTGCGTTTCCTCGCCGCGCATCACATCCGGCGCGTCGGCGAGGCGCTGGGCGAGG
>NZ_RZSF01000066.1:0-25185 GCF_004023325.1 Mesorhizobium sp. M1A.F.Ca.ET.072.01.1.1
GTCGGTCGACTGGCCGACGAGGCGGCCGGGCATCAGACGGGTGAGCTTGTCGGAGACGGCGCAATAGGCTGCGTGCGGGCCGCCAAAGCCCATCGGCACGCCGAAGCGCTGCATCGGACCGACGGCGATGTCGGCACCGAGCTTGGCCGGCGCATCCGTCAACGTAAGCGCGAGCGGGTCGGCGATGAAGACGACCAGAGCGCCAGCGGCGCGGGCCTTCTCGATCGCCGCCTTGTGGTCGCCATAGACGCCGAAAGTGTCCGGCCAGGAGACGAGCAGGGCGGCGGTGTTGTCGTCGATGGTCTCGCCGTCGACCTCGGTGCCGAGCGGTTCGGCGCGGGTGCGCACGACATCGAGCGTCTGCGGATGCGGCGTGCCGGCAAGCGCCACCTTGGTGCGCTTGTCGCGGTGATGGCGCAGTGCAATGCCGACCGCTTCGGCAACGGCGGTGGCCTCGTCGAGCAGCGATGCCGACGCCACCGGCAGGCCGGTCAGCTCGGCAACCAGGGTCTGGAAATTGAACAGCATCTCCAGCCGGCCCTGACTGATCTCGGCTTGGTAAGGCGTGTAGGCCGTGTACCAGGCCGGGTTCTCGAACATGTTGCGCTGGATGACCGGCGGCACATGGACGCCGTGATAACCGGCGCCGATGAAGCTCTTCAGCACCGTGTTCTTCACCATCATCGCCGACAATTCGGCCAGTGCTTCGGCCTCGCTGGCCGGAGTGGGCAGGTTGAGCGGCAGGTCGAGGCGGATCGATCTCGGCACGGCCTGGCTGATCAGCGTTTCGACGGACGGAACGCCGATGGTGGCGAGCATGGCCCTGACATCGTTGACACTGGGGCCGATGTGACGGGCCGAGAAAGGAATGGGTGCTGCGGTCATTTCAAAGATCCTGGTATCAGCCGATATGGGCTTTGTAGGCGGCCTCGTCCATGAGGCTGTCGAGTTGGCTTGCGTTGGAAAGCTTCATCTTCCAGAGCCAGCCGTCGCCGGTCGCCGCCGAATTGACCAACGAAGGATCCGACGACAGTGCTGTGTTGGCTTCGGTGATCTCGCCGTCGACCGGCGCGTAGACGTCAGAGGCCGCCTTGACGGATTCGACGACTACTGCAGTGTCGCCCTTCGCGAGCTTGCGGCCGATTTCCGGCAGTTCGACGAAGACGAGATCGCCGAGCTGCTCCTGCGCATAGTCGGTGATGCCGACGGTGGCGACGCCGCCTTCGACGCGCAGCCATTCATGATCCTCGGTGAAATAGGTATTTGCCATCGGAATATCATCCTTTGCGGTAGCGATGTGGCGTGAAGGGCAGCGAAGTGACGTCGATCGGGACCCTGGTCCCGCGGACTTCGGCGAACAGTCTGTTGCCGGGCTTGGCCAGCGCATTGTCGACATAGCCCATGGCGACCGGGTGGCCCGTCGACGGCCCGAAGCCGCCCGAGGTCACGTGACCGGCCGCATTGCCATCGGCATCGACAAGCGCGGCGCCGGCGCGCACCGGCTGACGACCATCGGGCTTCAGGCCAACGCGCTTCTGAGACGGCCCACGCTCGAGGATCGAGCGCAGCGCGTCGGCGCCGATGAACTGACCGGAAGCGCGGAGCTCCTTAGGGATCGCCCACATCAAAGCGGCGCTCGCCGGATCGATCTCGGGTGTCAGATCCTGGCCATGCAGGCAGAGCCCGGCCTCGAGCCGCAGGCTGTCGCGGGCGGCAAGGCCGATCCATTGCACGCGCTCATCCTGCAGCAGCTTGCCGACGAGATCGCGGGCATCCGCTTCCGGCAGCCCGATCTCGAATCCATCCTCGCCGGTGTAGCCGGAGCGGCTCATGAACCAGTTTTGCCGGGGCTCGACACCATGCATGAACAGCAGCGAGCCCGTTTCGATACCGGCTCGCGAAAGGGCCGCCCAGGCATCCGGGCCCTGAATCGCCAGGAAGACGCGGTCGAGCGGCTCGACCTTGGCATCGAAATCCGCGGCCAACGCACGCAGATGCCTTTCGTCCTCGGCCGCATTGCCGGCGTTGGCCACCACCATGAATCGGCTATCGCCAAGACGCGTGACGATCAAGTCGTCGATGACGCCGGCGGCCTCGTTGAGGAAGAAGGTATATTTGGATTGGGCAATCTCCAGCGCGCCGGCGTCGAGCGGGCAGGCGCGGTTGAGTAGGGCGGCGGCGCCCGGGCCGCCGACCTCGAACAGCTTCATATGCGAGATGTCGAACAGGCCGGCATGCTCGCGCGTGTGGAGGTGCTCCTTCATCACGCCCGCCGGATAGGTCAGCGGCATCGACCAGCCGGCAAAAGCGCCGAAACGCGCGCCCGCGGCGCTATGCAAATCCTCGAGGGGTAGATGTTTAGTGTCTTCGCCGGTCATGTCTTCTCCAGAGTCGCACGCAATCGACCGCCATTGGCGGTCCAGTCCGTGCCCCTCTGTCTGAAGCCTGAGAGACTCGCGCCCCGTAACTCTGTCGGCAGCGCTTACACCTTCGGCGCGGGAAGATTCCCGACTTTCCAGAGTTGTCTTTCCCGTCCACGGTTCTTTTGCCTGAGAGATTTCGGGCGATTTCCCCTTCGGCGACAGCTTGCGCTGTTCTCTCCCGCAAACAGGTAGGACTCAGTCACCTGAGCCCTCGACGCGCCATCCATAGCCCGTCGGCGACACCTTGTCACCTCCCAGCGACATATCTCTCGGCAGCCGACGCCGATGACAACACCCGATCTGGTCTGAACGGCGGCCCAGCAAGGCGGCCTAGTCGCCCGAGGCCATCGTCTTGCAAAGGATGATGTTGGAATGGCCGATTGTCGCCGTGAGGCTTTTCTCAATCGCGTTGAACTCGGCTGACGCAAGATCGTGCTCGGCCTGCAGGCGAAGCGCCATCAAATACCGGCATACCAGTCGTAGCCATTGTCTTCCCAATAGCCGCCGCGACCGCCGCCGACATTGGCGAAGCCGTCGACCAGCTCGATCTTGTAGAGATATTTCGGCATCTTGTAGCCGAGCTGGCGCTCGACCCGCACCCGCAGCGGCGCGCCGTTCTCGACCGGCAGCGGCTTGCCGTTCAAGCCGTAGGCCAGGATCGTTTGCGGATGGCGGGCATCGATCAG
This sequence comes from Mesorhizobium sp. M1A.F.Ca.ET.072.01.1.1, assembly GCF_004023325.1. Lineage (NCBI taxonomy): Bacteria > Pseudomonadati > Pseudomonadota > Alphaproteobacteria > Hyphomicrobiales > Phyllobacteriaceae > Mesorhizobium > Mesorhizobium sp. M1A.F.Ca.ET.072.01.1.1. Next base: position 3,110 of record NZ_RZSF01000066.1, read on the forward strand.
GTCGATGCTGCCGTAATATTTGATGTCGCCAGACACGCTTTGCTCGATCGTGTCGAGGCAATGGAACATGACGTAGCGCGCCTGCGGCTTGACGATGGCCTGATCGAGCACCAGCGACAAAGGTGTGCCGGTCCATTTGGCGATGCAGCTCCAGCCTTCAACGCAGTCGTGGCGGGTGATCTGGGTGCGGCTCGGCATGTTGTGCAACTGCTCGCGGGTGAGCGACAGCGGTTTTTCGACGAGGCCGGTCACCTCCAGGCGCCAGTCGGCGAAATTGTTGGCGAGAAGACCCTTATAGGTGTCGTCGTCAGGCGCGGTGACGCCGTTCGGCCGCTGCGGCTGGCGGATGTCGGCCTCGCTGAATTCCGGTGCCAGCGCGTACCGGCCGGCAAGCAGGCGCTGCGCGCGGTATGTCAGCCCGTTGGCGTTTTCGAGGAAGCTGCGCAGCCCGCTGCCGACGCCCAGACCGCTGTCGAAGGCATCGCAGCCGGACAGCGCGATGCCTGACAGACCGAGGCTGGCGGAGGTCAAGAACTTCCGGCGGCTAGTCTGGAATTTTGCCATGTCAGGCGCTCCTCTCGGTTGCCTGGTCGTGCTTTGCGGGCGGGTCGGTGCGGTACCAGCCGGTGATGATCGAGCGCAGCTCGTTGATCGGGCCGGCAGCCACGATCATCAGCATATGGACGACGAAGAAGAGCACGAGCAGCACCATGACAATGAAGTGGATGGTGCGAGCCGTCTGCCGGCCGCCCAGGATTTCATTGAGCCAGGGAAGCACCGAGTTCATGCTCGGCGACATCGCAAGCCCGGTGATGATCATCAGCGGCAACAGCACGAAGAGCACGCCGCCATAGGCCATTTTCTGCAGCGTGTTGTATTCGCGCGCATGGTGGAATTTCAGCCTCGCATGGTCGACGATGTCGCGCGGCAGCTTGCGCAAGTCATCCAGGCGAGGGGCAAGATCGCGGCGGATATGGCCGTTGATCAGGCTCGCGATCAGCCAAAGGAGCAGGGTTGCGCTCAGCACCCAGGCGAAGAAGAAATGCACGACGCGGGCCGTGCCGAGGTCGTAGTAGGACGGGATCGTCGCCCAGGACGGAAAGGCGCGCGGCGTTTCCTGTCCGGGAGGGCCGGACCAGCCGAGCACGCCGGTGGTGTCGAAGCGATGCCCGAAGATTTTGGCAAAGCCGCGCGGTCCGCCGTCTGTGTTTTCGGCGCCGATCTCGAGGATCGTATTGTTGTATTGGAAGCCCGATTCCTTGCCGATGTAGAGTTGCGGGCGCGCGTTGAAGATCTGCAGGCCCGAAAGCAGCATGAAGAACAGCGAGAACGCCCAGAGCCAATGGGTCAGGCGCGTCCAGCCCGATTGCCGGTAAATCAGCGTCGGGTCCTTCGGCGTGGATGCTTCTACCTCGGTGGAGGGTTCGCTTCTGGCGACGGTCTCCATATCTGGATGTCCTCCCGGCTCGCTCGTCTGCGGCCTCTCAGAGCCTTGTTCTCCTCCCAATACGTCTCCGGCCCAAGCGTTGTTTCATCCGATCACGGATTTATTATGGACTGCCCAGGCTGACCGCGAGATTGACCGCGGCGGCGACGATCACCGTGTTGAAGAAAAAGCTCAGGATCGAATGGACGAGCACGACCTGGCGCATGCGCGAGGTCGTTATCCCAGTGTCGGCGGTTTGCGCAGTCATGCCGATGACGGTCGCGAAATACAGGAAATCCCAGCCTTCCGGGCGTTTGCCGCCGGGAAAATCGAGGCCGCCGACCGGATTCTTCTTCCTGGTTTTCTCGTCGATCTCGTCGCCGTCCATCCAGTAGACATGCGCATAATGCAGCGCCGCCATGGCATGGATTGTGAACCAGCCAAGCGGGATCGACAGCATCGCGAACAGAACCTCCAGCGGATGCGCGGCAGCCTTTTGGTTGATGAGCTGAAACAGCGAGCCGATGGCGAGGCCGACGACCAGGAGCGTGACCGCAAAAATCAGCAGCACGGGCAGGTCCGTGGCACGCGCGTTCTTGCTCAGGTAACGGCCGGTGAGCCTCGGCATCGCGACCAGCACCAGAAGAATGTAAGCGGCGAAGAAGAGATTGGCGCCGATGGAGTAGGGCAGCGGCGCCCCCAGCATCAGGGCGAGAAGCAGCGCGACGATGCCAATGGCCGCAGCCAAAGCGAACTGCACGTGCCGGTGGATCGGCGTGTTGAGGGATATGTCGTCGCCCATGGCCGGTTCTCAAAGGGCTTCGGGTCAGTCGGGTTTGGCGGATTTGAGCGCTCGCCGCAAGATGCGGTCGAGCTCGCCGAGAAAGTTTGACCTGTCCTTCGCCGTGAAGGCGGCGTTGAAGCCGCGGCTTTCGCCGGTCTCGCGCAGATGCTGCTTCAAATCCCGCATCGCCACCGCCATGCCGATGGTCTCGGGCGTGAAGGGACGGCCCGTAGGTCCCAGCACATGCGCGCCGAGCGCCACCGTGCGCGCGGCAAGCGGGATATCGGCCGTCACCACGACATCGTTGGGTTTGGCGTTCTCGACGATCCAGTCGTCCGCAGCGTCCGCGCCCTTGGAGACTACGACATTGCGGATCATCGGATCGCGCGACGGGCGCAGGCCGCCATTGGAGACATAGGTAACCACGACGCCGTGCCGCTCCGCCACCTTCTCGACCTCGGCCTTCACCGGACAGGCATCGGCATCGACATAGATGATGGGTGCTGGCATCGTCTCTCCAAATGTGCAAAGGGCCGGCGTTGGCCGGCCCTTTACCAGAAATCCCGCAATCGTCAGGCCGCCAAGGCTCCCGACTTCTTCGCCGTCCAGGTGGCGATGTAGTCCATCAGGGCGGGGTTGAGGCAGTCATAGGGTTCGAGCCCGATCGACTTCAGCTGGCCGCGGATGCCGTCCATGCGGCTCGGGTCGACGCCGGCTTCGATGATGGAGGAGACAAAGGCGGCAAAGCCCGGCGGCGACCAGCCGTCCTCCTCGAAGCGCTCGGGATGGATGAAGGACAGACCCTTGAAGGGATGGTCGCGCTCGACCGGGCCGTACATGTGCACGCCGCAACTGGTGCAGGCATGGCGCTGGATCAGCGCTGCCGGGTCGACCACCTTCAGCTTGTCGCCATTCTCGGTAACAGTGACGTCGCCGGTGCCGGCAACGGCCACGACCGAGAACACCGCGCCCTCCGGCTTCCAGCATTTGGTGCAGCCGCAGGCATGGTTGTGGGCGATCTGGCCCTTGACCTTCACCTTCACCGGATTGCTGGTGCAGAGACAGACCAGCGTCCCGCCGGAAAAGGCAGCACTTTCCTTCGGCAGCCCGTTGTCGATCTTCGGATGCAATTTTTCCGCCATTCGTCCTTCCTCCCATGTTGAGCCGCAAAGGTTGCGGGCTCCAGCCCACGACCGATGCGGCATTGCTTCAGTAAACCACGACGCTGCGGATCGACTTGCCCTCATGCATGAGGGCAAAACCCTTGTTGATGTCGTCGAGCGTCAGCGTATGGGTGATCATCGGATCGATCTGGATCTTGCCCTCCATGTACCAGTCGACGATCTTCGGCACGTCGGTGCGGCCGCGCGCGCCGCCAAAGGCGGTGCCCATCCAGGTGCGGCCGGTGACCAGTTGGAAGGGCCGCGTCGCAATCTCCTGGCCGGCGCCGGCAACGCCAATGATGACCGACTTGCCCCAGCCGCGATGCGAGGCCTCGAGCGCCTGGCGCATCACCTTGGTGTTGCCGGTGCAGTCGAAGGTGTAGTCGGCGCCGCCGATCTGGTCGGCGCCGCGCTTGGTCAGGTTGACTAGGTAAGGCACGATGTCGCCGTCGATCTCCTGCGGATTGACAAAATGCGTCATGCCGAACTTCTCGCCCCAGGCCTTCTTGTCGTTGTTCAAGTCGACGCCGATGATCATGTCGGCGCCGGCCAGGCGAAGGCCCTGGATGACGTTGAGGCCAATGCCGCCGAGGCCGAAGACGACCGCGGTGGCGCCCTGCTCGACCTTGGCCGTGTTGATGACGGCGCCGATGCCGGTGGTCACGCCGCAGCCGATATAGCAGATCTTGTCGAAGGGGGCGTCGGGATTGACCTTGGCGACCGCGATCTCCGGCAGCACGGTGAAGTTGGAGAAGGTCGAGCAGCCCATATAGTGGAACAGCTTCTCGCCGCCGACCGAAAAGCGCGAGGTGCCGTCGGGCATCAGGCCTTGGCCCTGCGTGGCGCGGATGGCGGTGCACAGATTGGTCTTGCGCGACAGGCAGGACGGGCACTGCCGGCATTCGGGCGTGTAGAGCGGGATGACATGGTCGCCCTTCCTGACCGAGGTGACGCCCTTGCCGACATCGACGACGATGCCGGCGCCCTCATGGCCGAGGATCGCCGGAAAGATGCCTTCCGGATCGGCGCCCGAGAGCGTGAACTCGTCGGTGTGGCAGATGCCGGTCGCCTTGACCTCGATCAGCACCTCGCCTTCGCGCGGCCCCTCAAGGTCTACCTCCATGATCTCCAGCGGCTTTCCGGCACCAACGGCAACTGCGGCACGCGTTTTCATGAGGCATTCCTCCCAAGGCAATCTTAAAAGTCTCAGCTTTATGGCAGGCCGCCGAGCCTGCCCGGCGAGGCGAATACCGCCTGCCATTTTCTTGCGCTCGCCACCACCTTACCGGGTTCGAAGGTGGCGGCCAACGTCTGTTGCGACGTTTTTCGACGCCGTTTCTGCAAAAGCATCGAGTGCCGAAGGGCAGGGGTTGGAGACACTTGAGGCGCGTCGGGATTGTCCATAGAACTGGACCGCTTCGCCGGAGGAACGACATCCGAATGTTCAAGAAGATCCTGATCGCCAATCGCGGCGAGATCGCCTGCCGCGTGATCAAGACGGCGCGCAAGATGGGGATCGCCACGGTCGCGGTTTATTCGGACGCCGATCGCGACGCCGTGCATGTCGAAATGGCCGACGAGGCTGTGCATATCGGCCCGTCGCCGGCCGCGCAGAGCTATCTAGTGCCTGAGAAGATCATCGCCGCCTGCAAGGAAACCGGCGCCGAAGCGGTGCACCCGGGTTATGGCTTCCTGTCGGAACGCGCCTCTTTCTGCGAAGCGCTGGAAAAGGAAGGCATCATCTTCATCGGACCGAAGCCCAAGGCGATCCGCGCAATGGGCGACAAGATCGAATCGAAGAAGTTCGCCAGCCAGGCCAAGGTTTCGACCGTGCCCGGCTGGCTGGGCGTCATCGAAAATGCCGACCACGCCGACAGGATTGCCGGCGAGATCGGCTATCCGGTGATGATCAAGGCCTCGGCCGGCGGCGGCGGCAAGGGCATGCGCATCGCCAGGAGCAGCGCGGAAGTGCGCGACGGCTTCGAGCGCGCGCGTTCGGAAGCGAAAAGCTCCTTCGGCGATGACCGCGTCTTCATCGAGAAATTCGTCGTTGACCCGCGCCATATCGAGATCCAGGTGCTGGCCGACGCGCATGGCAATGCGCTCTATCTGGGTGAGCGCGAATGCTCGATCCAGCGCCGCAACCAGAAGGTGGTCGAGGAGGCGCCGTCGCCGTTCCTCGACGCCAAGACGCGCAAGGCCATGGGCGAGCAGGCTGTGGCGTTGGCGAAAGCCGTCGATTACCAGAGCGCCGGCACGGTCGAGTTCATCGTCGACAAGGACAGGAACTTCTATTTCCTTGAAATGAACACGCGATTACAGGTCGAGCATCCGGTGACGGAGCTCGTCACCGGCATCGATCTGGTCGAGCAGATGATCCGCATCGCCGCCGGCGAAAAGCTCGGCATCAGGCAAAACGAGGTGAAGCTGAACGGCTGGGCGGTGGAAAGCCGTCTCTATGCCGAGGACCCGTTCCGCAATTTCCTGCCCTCGATCGGCCGGCTGACGCGCTACCGGCCGCCGCAAGAGGGCATGTTCGGCGATGTGGTGATCCGCAACGACACCGGCGTTGCCGAAGGCGCCGAGATATCGATGTTCTACGACCCGATGGTTGCAAAGCTCTGCACCTGGGCGCCGACGCGGCTCGAGGCTATCGATGCCATGTCCGAAGCACTGGACGGTTTTGTCGTCGACGGCATAGAGCACAACATTCCGTTCCTCGCTGCGTTGATGCAGCATCCGCGCTGGCGCGAGGGGCGGCTTTCCACCGGCTTCATCGCCGAGGAGTATCCGGACGGTTTCGCGCCGGTCGAACCGAACGGTGAGGAGAGGGCGGTATTCGCCGCGATCGCCACCGCGATTGAGCTGCTGCGGCGGGACCGGCTCGACCGGCTCAGCGGCCGGTTGGCACCGCATTCGGGCCATCTCAAGCGCGACTGGGTGGTGAAGATCGGCGCGGACTATCTTTGCGCCGGCATCCTGGACGGCATGGTCTCGATCCCGATGGAGATCGATCTGTCGATCGATGGCAGCGAGCCGCTGACGGTCGCTTCCGACTGGCGGCCAGGGGACGCGATCTGGCGCGGCACGGTCGGCGGCAGCCGGATCGCGGCGCAAGTCCGGCCGGTGCTGAACGGCCTTTGTATCGCCTGGAAGGGCATGTCGGTGACGGCTCAAGCCATGCTGCCGCGGACGGCGGAGCTGGAAAGGCTGATGCCGGAAAAGCTGCCGCCGGATACCTCGAAAATGCTGCTTTGCCCGATGCCAGGACTGGTGGTGTCGATCGCCGTCGCCGAGGGCCAAGAAGTCAAGGCCGGCGAGACGCTGGCCGTGGTCGAGGCGATGAAGATGGAGAATGTGCTGCGCGCGGAGCGCGACCTCACCGTGGCGAAGCTAAACGCCAAACCGGGCGACAGCTTGGCGGTCGACGCTGTGATCATGGAGTTCGCCTGAGCACAGGGCGACAGTGGCCGCAAGCTTGTGGTTCGCGATCGATTGTACTGGACTGGCATCGCGGCGTCCGGGACAATACATCTGCACGGATGAGTCCTTGAGATAGCGCGAAAAAATATGGCGGATGAACGACTTCCACGCGACCCTTTGCAGCGCGAAGCTCTCGTGAAGGCCACGCAGCCGGAGACGCCTGCACGGAGATTCATCCATCTGCGCGTGCATTCAGCCTATTCGCTGCTCGAGGGCGCCCTGCAGCTCGGCGCCATCGTCGGCCACGCGGTCAAGGATGAAGCGCCGGCGATCGCAGTGACCGACACCAACAATCTGTTCGGCGCGCTCGAATTCGCCCAGAAAGCGGTCAAGGACGGCGTCCAGCCGATCATCGGCTGCCAGGTCGACCTCGTCTTTTCCGGCGAAACGAGCGACGCCCAACGCGACCGCCGCCGGCACGGTCCCGAGACGTCGCCGATCGTGCTGATCGCCGCCAGCGAGGCCGGCTATGCCAATCTGGTCCGGCTGATCAGCAAGGTTTATCTGGAAACGCCGCCCGGCGAGCCGGTGCACATGACCAGCGCCATGCTGGAGAGCCATTGCGATGGCCTGCTATGCCTGACCGGCGGCCCGCGCGGCCCGATCGGCAGCGCGCTGAAGGCGGACCGCCGCGACCTTGCCGAACAGCGACTGCTGTTCCTCAAAGAGCTTTTCGGCGACCGTCTCTATGTCGAGTTGGAACGGGTCGCCGGCTATGACCGCATGGTCGAAAAGTCGACGCTCGACCTTGCCTATACCCACGAACTGCCGCTGGTCGCGACGAACGAGGCCTTCTTCTCCAAGCGTGAAGACTATGAGGCGCATGACGCGCTGATTGCGATCGCCGAAGGCTCAGTGGTGGCCGCCGACAATCGCCGGCGGCTTTCGCCCGACAATTTCCTGCGCGGCCAGGCCGAGATGGCGCGGCTGTTCTCCGACCTGCCGGAAGCGATCGACAACACGGTCGAGATCGCTATGCGCTGCTCCTATTATCCGAAGAACCGCAGCCCGATCCTGCCGCGTTTCACCGGCGCCGACTCCGCCGACAAGGACGCCGCCGAGAAGGCGGAAGCCGCCGAGCTCGCGCGCCAGGCGCGCGAGGGCCTGGAGGCGCGGCTTGCCGCGCACGGACCGACGCCCGGCTACACGGTCGAGCAATATCGCGAGCGGCTCGAATTCGAGCTCGGCATCATCGAGAAGATGAAGTTCCCGGGCTACTTCCTGATCGTTGCCGACTTCATCAAATGGGCGAAGGCGCAAGGCATCCCGGTCGGACCGGGGCGCGGTTCGGGCGCCGGCTCGCTTGTCGCCTATTCGACCACCATCACCGACATCGACCCACTGCGCTTCTCGCTGCTGTTCGAGCGCTTCCTCAACCCGGACCGCGTCTCGATGCCGGACTTCGACATCGACTTTTGCCAGGACCGGCGCGAGGAGGTCATCCGCTACGTCCAGCAGAAATACGGCCGCGACCAGGTCGGGCAGATCATCACCTTTGGTACGCTTCAGGCGCGCGCCGTGCTGCGCGACGTCGGCCGCGTGCTGCAGATGCCCTATGGCCAGGTCGACAAGCTCTCCAAGATGGTGCCGCAGAACCCGGCCAACCCGGTCAAGCTGGCGGACGCCATCGCCAACGAGCCGCGCTTCGCCGAGGAGGCGGAAAAGGAGCCGATCGTGCAGACGCTGCTCGACACCGCGCAGAAGCTCGAGGGCCTCTACCGCCATGCCTCGACGCATGCCGCCGGCATCGTCATCGGCGACCGGCCGTTGTCGGAATTGGTGCCGATGTACCGCGATCCGCGCTCGGACATGCCGGTCACCCAGTTCAACATGAAATATGTCGAGCAGGCCGGGCTGGTAAAATTCGACTTCCTCGGCCTGAAGACGCTGACGGTGCTGGAAACGGCGGTGAAACTGATCCGGCGGCGCGGTGTGGATATCGATCTTGCCCGCATCCCGCTCGACGACCCCGAGACTTACGCCATGCTGTCGCGCGGCGAGGTGGTCGGCGTGTTCCAGGTTGAAAGCGCGGGCATGCGCAAGGCGCTGATCGGCATGCGGCCGGACTGCATCGAGGACATCATCGCGCTGGTCGCGCTCTATCGCCCAGGCCCGATGGAGAACATCCCGACCTACAATGCCAGAAAGCATGGCGAGGAGGAGATGGCCTCGATCCACCCCAAGATCGACCACCTTGTGAAGGAAACTCAAGGCGTCATCGTTTACCAGGAACAGGTGATGCAGATCGCGCAGGAGCTTGCCGGCTATTCGCTCGGCGAAGCCGATCTTCTGCGCCGCGCCATGGGCAAGAAGATCCGCGCCGAGATGGACAAGCAGCGCGAGCGCTTCGTCACCGGCGCCGTCGAGCGCGGCGTCGGCAAAGCGCAGGCCGATTTCATCTTCGATCTGCTGGCGAAATTCGCCGACTACGGGTTCAACAAGTCGCACGCCGCGGCTTATGCGGTCGTTTCCTACCAGACCGCCTACCTCAAGGCGCACTATCCGGTCGAGTTCCTGGCGGCGTCGATGACGCTCGACATGAGCAACACCGACAAACTGGCGGATTTCCGCCAGGACGCGCTGCGCCTCGGCATCGAGGTGGTGGCGCCGTCGGTGATGACCAGCTTCCGACCGTTCGAGGTCGGCGAGAACAAGATCTTCTACTCGCTGGCGGCGCTCAAGGGCGTCGGCGACGCGGCGGTCGAGCACATTGTCGAGAAGCGCGGTGAGAGGCCGTTCAAGAGCCTTGCCGATTTCTGCGAGCGCGTGGATCCGAAGATCGTCGGCAAGCGCGTCTTCGAAAGCCTGATCATGGCGGGGGCCTTGGACTGCTTCGGGCACGACCGCGCCGTGATGATGGCCGGCGTGGAGCGGATGATGGGGCTCGCATCGCTGGCGCAGCAGAACGCCATCTCGGGCCAGACGGATATTTTCGGCGCCTCGCTCGGCGCGCAATCGCAGGCGCTCAACCTGCCGGCGGCCGAGCCATGGCTTGCCGCCGACCGGCTGCACCGCGAGTTCCAGGTGGTCGGCTTCTATCTCTCGGCGCACCCGCTCGACGAATACAAGGCCGCGCTGCAGAAGATGCGGGTGCAGAACTGGGCGGAATTCTCCGCCGCGGTCAAACGCGGCGCCGCGGCCGGCCGGCTCGCCGGCACCGTCACCACGAAGCAAGAGCGCAAGACCCGCACCGGCAACAAGATGGGCGTCGTGCAGTTTTCCGACACCACCGGCCAGTACGAGGCGGTGCTGTTCTCCGAAGGCCTGGCGCAGTATCGCGACATGCTGGAGCCCGGCCGTTCGGTGGTGATCACCGTCTCGGCCGAAGACCGGCCGGAGGGCATCAATCTGCGCATCCAAACGGTGCAGTCGCTGGAGGACGAAGCAAGCCGCATCCAAAAGGCGCTGCGCATCTTCGTGCGCGATGCTCAGCCGATCAACGTCCTTGCCAACCAGCTTGCCGTGAAGGGCGAGGGTCAGGTGAGCTTCGTGCTGATCAAGGAAGCCGGCCAGGGCGAGGTGGAGATCGAACTCCCCAACCGCTATCGCATCTCGCCGCAGGTCGCGTCGGCCATGCGCGCGGTGCCGGGTGTCGTCGAAGTGGAACTGGTGTAAGCGTTCCAACGACTTGTTTTCGCGCAACTCCGAACAGAAACCGGGTAGCGCTTTCCTTGAATGCTTTGGCGCGAGGCGTGGCCACCAGTTCAAGCCCCGCCGCGATCACCCGTACTGGCCAAACCACGTCATTCGCTCAACGACGTATGGTTCTGTATATCTTTGCCTAACTTGTTCTTGCTAATGATGGCGTGAGCGGCAAACCAAGCTGACAATCTGGCACTCAAAAGTCGCCCGGCAAGAATCGTAACCCTCGTAGAGTTTTGTGTTCCGGTAACCAGGTAACCAAAAATAAAGTACTTGGCTTATGATGATGCAGGGCGTGGGGAGACGATCTTGGCACTGAAGCTGGTTATCCAGATTCCCTGTTACAATGAGGCAGCGAGTCTTGGGGCCACCGTTACCGCAATACCGCGCAAGATCGAGGGGATAGATAGCGTCGACATTCTTGTGATCGATGATGGTAGCACCGATGGGACTGCCGACGTTGCGAGAAGCCTCAATGTGGATCACGTGGTTAGCCATCGCCGCAATCGCGGCTTGGCGGCTGCGTTCCAGACGGGGATAGACGCCAGCCTTCGCGCGGGAGCCGATATCATTGTCAATACGGACGCCGACAACCAATACAACGCGTCGGACATAGAGCTGCTTGTCGGGCCTATTCTGCGTGGCGAAGCTGACATCGTCATTGGCGACCGCCAAGTGCGTACAAATTTCCATTTCTCGTCAGGCAAGCAGATCCTGCAGCGCGTCGGGACCCGCGTCGTTCGTCATTTGGCGGGGATAGACGTTCCCGATGCAGTCAGCGGATTTCGCGCAATAAGTCGCGATGCCGCAATGCAGATCAACATTGTGTCGCGCTTTTCCTATACAACGGAAATGCTGATCCTCGCTGGCAAGAGGCGATTGGCGGTGGCGTCGGTTCCCATTCGAACCAATGCGCCCATGCGGCGGTCTCGTTTATTTAAAAGCATACCTCATTTTATTTTCAATACCGGCATCACAATTGTACGCTCCTATGCCCTTTACAATCCACTTAACGCGTTTCTGCTCATCGGTGGCGTAATTTGTTTCGCTGGCTCGTTGCCGATACTCCGTTTTCTGTGGTTGTCTTTGGTAGGAGACAATAGGGGCCACATTCAATCGCTGGTCCTTGGCGGCGTGTTGATCATCGTAGGTTTTATCACTTTGCTTTTCGCACTTCTCGCCGACCTAATTGGGCGCAATCGGCAAATGCTCGAGATGACGCTTTTCAAGCTACGGAAAATCGAAGAGCAGATGGATCGGGTCGAATAATGACGAGTTTGGCCGGATTCTTCGATGCGAGGTCTGAAGCTCCTGTCAGGGTCGGTCGATGGACAATTCTTATTCTGTTCGGCGCTATCGCAGTACTGGAATTGACAACGGCGCTCTTTCGGGAAGTTAACTGGGACGAATTCCATTTCCTATCACTGATTTTCGAATACAAGCGGGCTTCGCTTAGTCTTGCCTTGCAAACGTTTCACGTCCATCTATTTTCGTGGCTGACATTGCTGCCCACCGACGAGATAGGCACGATCGTCATTGCGCGCTGCCTGATGTGGCTTCTTCACCTGGCCACGCTCTGGTTCCTCTTCAAAACGGCCGAGAACCTCGTTTCCATTCGCGGGGCTTTATGGGCGACGGTGCTTTACGCCACACTGGGTTTTGTGATGCGGAACGCGACGAGCTTCCGTGCCGACCCGATCATCACGACACTTCTGATGGGTGCACTATTCGGGCTGACGCGCGACCGCCTTCCGCTCAGGCTGCTTATCCTTTCTGCGCTGGCGGTGACGGTTGCGGGCCTGATCTCGATAAAATCGGTCTTTTATGTCCCGGCCATAACAATGGTCGCGACCCTGCAACTGGCACGCACCCACGATAAGGTATTGCTCCGGAATATGGCCGTCGCACTCGTGATTGCCGCCACGGCGTTCGTCGGCCTGTTTCTTTGTCACTCGGCAAGCTTGGCGCAGGCCGTATCTCAGGCCGGGAATACGCTGACCTCCGTTTACAACAAGCAGCTGGTTCATAGCAGCCTCTTCTACGGGGCGAGATTTCTGGCGTATTCGCTGGCGGTGAACGCGCTGCAATGGTCGGTGATCTGCGTCGGAATGGGCCTGGCTGTAGCTCGGACAATCAACAATAGCGGCGCGGAGAGGCTCCGCGCATTAACTATACTTAGCTTCGCCTCGCCGTTGTTATGCATTGCCTTCTATCGAAACAGCTTTCCCTACTTCCATGTGTTCATGATGGCACCCGTGGCGGTGGTCGGGGCGTTGGCCGCAGATAAGCTCTCTTCCCTGTCAAAAATTTCGGGGGCAATCCCCGTGATATTCGTCGCCCTGGCGGTTGGGCATGCGATTCCAGAATTTCAGCGAGACCAATCGGCTCAGCGATCACTGATTTCCGCCGTGCATCAGATCTTTCCGAACCCGGTACCTTATATCGCTCAAACGGGCATGGTTGCATCCTATCCCCACGCAGGATTTTTGATGAGCACCTGGGGAATCGAAGAGTATCGCGATCGAGGAGAACCGGTGCTTCTGCATGCGATCGAGAAAGAAAGACCGCCCTTCGTCATCGTCTCGGGCCCGGCGCTTTCGGCTGCGTTGGAACCCGGCACTGTATCGATCGATGCGGGCGAAGGATTGCTCCCTGCCGACATAGAGGCTCTGAAAGAGAACTATGTGCGCCATTGGGGTCCAATCTGGATCGCGGGAAAGCAGCTACCCGCCACAGGCGGGGTTGAAGCCACATTCGCGGTTCACATTCCTGGACCCTACACTATGACGGCCGATGCACCGGTTGAAATTGACCGGCGATCGATCCTGCCGGGCGATGTTGTCGAGTTAACTGAGGGAACGCATAGCTTTCGGGGCGGACTTGCCACGTTGCGCCATGGGCGAAACCCGCCTGTTCCCGCGCGCGCGCCGCCAACGACGATCTTCACCGGGTTCTAGTTGAGGGCCTGCCAGTTTGCGCGTGCTGATTTCCACATCCACTTTTCCTCGCTTTCATGGCGACAACGTCACCCCCTTTATGTCCGATCTGGTTTTCGCGCTCGCGGCCAGGGGAATAGAACTGGACGTGTTGGCCCCCCATTCGCCCGGCAGCAAGACGGTCGAGGATCTGGGCAACGGTGTCACCGTTCATCGGTTTCGCTATGCTTGGCCTGAAAAGCTGGAAAACGTCTTCTATGGCGCAGGAGCGCTCGAAAATATCAAGTCGAAGCCATCAAAAGCGATAAAGCTGCCACTCATCGTGGTCGCGCAAGCTGCTGCTACCTATCAGCTAGCCAAGTCGCGTCGCCATCATCTGATCCATGCACATTGGGTGGTCCCGCAAGGAATCACTGCCTTGCCTTCCTGTCTCGGTCGAACGGCTCTCGTCGTGAGTGCGCATGGCAGTGACGTTCTCGGTTTGCAGGGACGTCTGCCGATGTGGGCGAAACAGCTTGCCGCGCGGCACGCATCATTCCTGACGGCCAACTCTGCCGCGACGGCGGCTGCGCTACGCAGGTTGGGCGCAAACCCCGATCGGGTCGAGATCGTTCCGATCGGAGCATCTTCTCGAACTCGTGAGGAAACGGCCCCGTCTTGGGAGTGTGGATTCGCCGACCAAGCAAACCCTCTCTTGCTGTTCGTCGGAAGGCTAATTGACTGCAAGGGAGCGGAGGATGCAGTCGCCGCTCTCGCATTGCTGCAAAGCCGTCTGCCAGGCGCACGACTCGTTGTCGTGGGCGATGGGCCGGACCGGCAAACCCTCGAGGCGAAGGCCGCGTCTCTCGAGGTGCGCGACCGCATACTGTTTACGGGTTGGCTGCAGCCGGAAAAGGTTAGCCAGTGGATGCGCAGAAGCGATGTTCTGGTCATTCCCTCTCGCCGTGCGGCAGATGGCACAATGGAAGCGCAGGGCGTCGTGCCGCTCGAAGCGATGCTCCACGACCTGCCCGTGATTGCGTCGCGATGCGGTGGTCTCGTCGACATCATTCGCCATGAGGAGACAGGGCTTCTGGTCGCCGAGCGATCTCCGGGAGAAATCGCCGAGGCGGTGGAGAGAATGGTTACAAATAAACGCTTTGCAATCGGCCTCGCCGCTAGTGCCAAGGAATGGGTTCTGTCCGAGGGCACGATCGCCAAGACCGCTGAACGATTCCACGAAATCTATCACCGAGTTTTATCGGCCGAGAGACGAACCCATCGATGCTTCACAAATTGCCGGTCGAAAGAAGGGCGTCCAAAATTATGTCGTTGAAGAAATGGGCGAAGAAGAGTTGGTTTGCGGGGCCGCTCGTTCGAGAGGTATATTTTGCCTTGGCCGCGCTGAAATTTCGAAATTCTGCTGACTATTGGGAAAGGCGCTACAGGGATGGCGGCACGTCGGGTGCCGGTTCAGCCAACCGTCTCGCGCGGTTTAAGGCCGATTTTCTCAATCGCTTTGTAGCAAGTCACGAAATTCAGTCGGTAGTTGAGTTCGGCTGCGGCGACGGGATACAACTGGCCCTTGCAGAATATCCAAAATACTTAGGGCTCGACAATGCACCTTCGGCGGTCGCCCAGTGTCGAAAGCGGTTCGCGAATGATCCGACCAAACAATTCGAGCTTGTCCACAACTACCCGGGTGGTCAGCACGATCTCGCGCTGTCATTGGACGTGGTATATCACCTGGTGGAAGACACCGTATTTGATACGTATATGCGGGACCTGTTCTCTTCTTCAGAGCGGTTTGTCATTGTGTATTCAAGCAATTCAGCTGAATCGACCCCGGAACCGCACGTAAAGCATCGCATGTTTACGAAGTGGATCGAGGTCAATCGACCGGATTGGAAGCTTTGTTCGGTGACTCCGAACGCTTATCCGCTTGATCCGCGCGATCCCGACAATACCTCTTTTGCCGATTTCTACGTATACAGCCGGAATTAATCAGATAGGGATCTCAATCGCCTTGTCCCTACAAGAATGACCGCCAGCAAGAGCAAACCCAGCACTACGGCAATTCGGTTGGTTCCAGCAATCAGGAAACCTGCGACAGAATCGATATCGGCAAGCGGCGAGAGTAATGCCGTGATCGCCTCCGTGATCCCCAAGCCTGCCGGAACGAGAGAGGTTAGTGTTCCGATTATGGAAGCTATCGAAAAGGTTGAAGCCTGATTGAAGCCGAGGCCGATCCCGAGCGCGCTTGCCGCGAGGCAAAGCCGAAAGGCCTCGAGGATCAAGCCAGCGAGCTTTATGGCCAACGCCGAAACAACTAGTCTCCAACCGGATCGGAGGCGAACCAGGAAGACAATGCTGGCGCCCGTGCACAGCAATCCGACAGTGGCAAAACCTGCACCGATTTTCATGTGGCCGAGCGCAAGAAGGAATAGGCCCGAATAGCCAAACGCTGCCCCAAACCACAACGCCATGAAAAAAAGAATCAGGCTGCCTCCAAAGCGCAGTCCGACTCCGTGTGCCCGTAGCGCCGCAGCGCGCGACAAAAGGCCAGCCGGCAAAAACAGCATATTGGCGGCACTTGAAAAGACGCCGATTTCGAATGCGTTTGCCCAAGCCATGTTCTTCTTTGCCATTGCTGCCATGATCTGGAGCTCGAGCGCATTCAGCGCCGCCGTGGCCGGCACTGCGACCATGACAAGGAAGACAAAGGGGATTGCGTTAAGCCGTTCAAATAGGCCAGGCATGCTTTGGATAGCCAAGAGCAGGCCGCCAGCAAAAATCGAAATCGCCACTATGAGCCCAAGATTGCGAATGGACGCACGGTGGGAATGTCCCCAGTTAAAAACCTGGTCGCCCAGGACGGTTAGGCGGGACACCACAAATCTTGCTTTAGCAGAATTCAAACGCCGTCGCCCCGTACTGCCACAATATGATGGCTACGCGAATGATCCGATGGCGATCTATCAGGGATTCGGGTCACCTGATAACCAGCTTCTGTCAGCGATTTCATCGCCCGTTTCACTTCCTCGGGCGCGAAATCATGCATCTCGCAGATCACGACCGGATGTGTTCGCAAAGTTTTCACGGCCCCCTGCAGGGCGTCTGCCTCGCCTCCTTCGATATCTATCTTTATTACATCAGGGCGTGGATAGCCTTCAGCTATGAGGCTGTCGATGCACCTAACTTGCACGCTGACGGGAGCGACGGCATTCTCCCCGGGACCGACCAGCTTCCCCGACATTGCGCCACCCCTGAGGTCGAACACCCTCTCTTCGTCGGCAGCACCAATCGCGAATTCGTGCAGCGATAGGTTGGGGATCCCGTTTTCCAGTGTCCGGCGGAAATACTTAAGGTTGATCTCACCCGGCTCGAACGCAAGCACTCGTCCCGTTGGGCCCACAATCTTCGACGCGATCAGCGAATGCAACCCGACATTGGCGCCAATGTCATAGAAAATGGCCCCTGGTTTTAGATAGCGGTGGAGCAGGGCGGTGACTTCTGGCTCGTGATTTTTTGGGTTGGTTGCATTCCAGTGTAGCATCGGGTTGAAGAAGAGGTCATAGCCGTTTGGCAGTTTGACCTGATCGATGCTCCCCTTGGACGCCCGCTGCAAAATCTTGCCCAATCCAAGCCTATCCAGCAAAAAGCGCCTGCCGGCATGGGGAACTATATTGCCAAGAACGTTCACTAGATGAAATGCATGCTTCATAGTATTCATCGAGGCCCTCCGGAGAACTCGTTCACGCCCGTTCAGACTGGAAAATTGCGGACAGCGAGGCAGTGGCGCTGTCAAATTAAACGGCATTGCCTTTTTTTTAGTGAAGCCGACAAAAGGCGCCTTGCTCATCGCAAGGAGGGATGAGAGCGGGTGCCGCCATGCCAATGAACGGCTGGCTGAAGGCGATTTGGCCCGGGCTAGGCAGCAATGGCGTAGTTGGCGGTGTTATGCGCTCCACCCGTGCTGATGAAATGCCCCATGGGCCCGGTGTCGACGCCAGCCAGCGTGTCGGATCGCAGGCAACCCAACCGGGCGTCTGACCACACAGCTAGGAGGTCGCGACTTCGGCAGGCTGAGGCGCCTTGCGCTGCAGGTTGAGCAGATTGCCGGTCAGGATCAGCAAGGCGCCGCCGGCGGTGAAGACATCGATCTGCTCGTTGTAAAGCAGCCATCCGATGAGCGCAGACAGCGGCACGCGCAGGAAGTCCATCGGCGAAATGACGGTCGCATCGGCGTGGCTGAGCGCGCGGGCCATGCAGAAATGGGAGGACATGCCGGTGAAGGCGACCACCGATATCGACGGCCACAGTTCGACTGCCGGGTTGCGCCAGACATAGAGCGCCGGGACGAGGCCGACCACGGACTGAATGATCAGCATCCAGAAGATGATGCGCACGACGCTGTCGGTTCGCGTCAGCGACTTGACCATGACCACCGAGACGCCGAAGCACATTGCGGCTCCCAGCACGACGAGTTGCCCGGGATCGACCGAGCCGACGCCGGGACGCACGATGATCACCACGCCGATCAGCCCCAGCACGATTGCCGTCAGCCTGGGCCGCGACAGCCTTTCGCCGAGAAAGCTCACCGCCAGGATCGCCGTCCAGATCGGGGTCGTGAACTCGATCGAGATCAGCACGGCAAGGGGAATCAAGGTCAGCGCATAGAGCCAGGCGGCCTGGCCGGCATAATGGACGACGTTGCGGGCAATGTGGGCGAGCGGGCGCTGGGTGCGCATCGCCCTAAAGCCGCCGGCCGTCAGCACCAGCGGCAGCAGGATGAAGAAGCCGATCACCGAGCGCAACTCCAGCACCTGGAAGACATTGAGCGCGGCCGTCGCGGTGCGGCCGGCGACCGACATCGCCAGGAACGAGGCGATCGACAGCGCCATCCAGAGCGCGGCCTTGGTGATCGAGGGAGCGGGTGCCATTGGCGCTATGTCGCAAGACCGTCGTTGTGCCGCAATCGGTAGTCGCGGCATTCGACTGGGCCAGACGGCCGCATTCCGGCTCAGCTTCCGGCGAGCGACAGTGCGCGGGCACGCTCGCGCAGCAGCTCAAGCAACTGGTTGCGACGCGGCTCCGGCGTATCGACCGGCAGCACAAAGCAAAGCGTCGTGTTGATGGCGCCGTGGCTGTCGCGGATGGGAGCCGCCATGCACCAGGTGAAGCGGTCGGCGAGCGCCGAGGTCTCGCTGAAGCCCTGCCGGCGAGCCAGGTCGACATCGGCGAAGAATTCGTCGGGAGCAATGACCCGGCCGTCGGGGAGTTCGTAGTCGGCGGCAGGAATGAAATCCTTGAGTTCCCTCTCCTGCATATGGCCGACCAGCAGCCGCCCCGACGCCGTCCACGGGATCGGCACCTCGACGCCGACATCGCTCGAGATGCGGAAAGGGCCGGGAGAATCCCGGCAATCGAGAACGACATACTTGTTGCCGCGCAGACCACAGAGCTGAACGGTCTCGCCGGTCTCGGCCGCCATCCTGTCCAGCGTTTCAAGTATCCGGCGATAGTGTGCGTTGTGATGCGAGTACGCCCATCCGAACAAGTGCATCGCCCGGCCGAAATAGACGTAGCCCTCGGACCCGACATTTTCGAGCATCTCGGCTTCGAGCAGGCTGTTGACGATCTCATAGGTCGTCGAACGGGGTGCGTTGATCATCTTTGCGATGTCGCCGATGCGCATCGGCGCGCGATGCTTCAGCAGGGCCTCGAGCAGCATGATGACGCGGTCGATGCCGCGGCGGCGCTCGCCGGGCTGCGGTTGTGCCCCGGCGCCTGCCTCGATCAAACCAGTTGCGCCTTCGCTCATGCCAGCCGCCCAAAAATCATTTTCGGCTCTCGTCTCAAGACGCTTGAAAGATGTCAAGGCTCAGTCTAGCATCCCGTTTGTCCGATATACAGACATGTTGTCTGGAATATCGGACAAACTAACGAGCCGGGCAGAAGAAGTCCAGACGACGAACAAGCGGTTTCCGCGACGCGGCGACCGCGGTGTTTCGCCGTCCCGACTCCGCGCGTCCGGACAAGAGCTACAGAAGGGGAACCGTCATGAAGAAGTCATCGTTTTTCGCATCCGCCAGCGCCTTTTGCCTCGGTCTCGTCCTGGCCGTCGGTGTCGGCTCGCAGGCCGATGCGGCCGCGAAGTGCATCAAGGGCGACCGCAAGGCGCCGTATACGATCGGCTGGGCCAACATCTATTCCGTGCCGACCTGGATGAAGCAGACCCAGGGCACGATCGAAGCCGAGGTCGAGGCGCTCAAGAAGCAGGGGCTGGTCGACAAGCTGGTCGTGACCGACGCCCAGGGCGACGCCAATGTGCAGATCCAGCAGATCCAGTCGATGATCGATTCCAATGTCGACGCCATCATTCTGATCGCCGGTTCCTCGACCGCTCCGGCGCGCGTGATCGCGGATGCCTGCGCCAAGGGCATCGCGATCATCAACTTCGACAGCCTGGTCGATACCGACCAGGTGACGGCCAAGGTCAACACGGATTCCTCGCAGTGGGGCGACCAGGCTGCGAAGTTCCTGATCGACGCCATCGGCGGCAAGGGCAAGATCCTCATCCTCAACGGCCCGGCCGGCGTTTCGGTCAGCGACGACCGCCGCAAGGGCGCCGATGCCGAGCTCAAGGCCCATCCCGACGTGAAAATCCTCGCCGAGACCAACACGCCGTACAATGTCGCGCCGGCCCAGGAAGCCGTCACCAGCCTGCTGTTCGCCAATCCCGAGATCGACGGCATCCTGTCGCTCGGCGGCGCGCTCTCGGCCGGTGCGGTGCTCGCGCTCGACAAGCAGGGCCGCGACCAGGTGCCGATCACCGGCGAGAATGCGCGCCAGTTCCTCGAGCTGTGGAAGGAAAAGGGCCTGAAGAGCTGGGCGACCATGCAGCCGAACTGGCTCGGCGCCTTTGCCACCTACACCGCGGTCCAGGCGCTGGAGGGCAACGACGTGCCGGCCTTCGTCAAGATTCCGCTGCCGGTCATCGACAATTCCAACATCGATCAATACCTCGCCCGGGCGAAAGATTTCCCGGCTGACGGTTACATCTATTCGCCCTACGATGAGGAGCTGTTCAAGAAGCTGCTGGCGCAGAAGTAGGCCGGAAGGGTCGCAGCATTGACCATGGCTCCGTTCCTTGCCGCGCGGGGGGTGTCGAAGGCGTTCTTCGGCAACCCCGTCCTGCGCGACGTCTCCATCGCTCTCCAGCCGGGCCGCGTGCATGCGCTGCTCGGCGAGAACGGCGCCGGAAAGTCGACCTTGATCAACCTCCTGTCGGGCGCCTTGCGCCCGGACAGCGGGACCATCGAGGTCGATGGGCGTGCCGTGGCACGCATGACGCCAGCGCTCGCGCGGCAGGCCGGCATCGCCGTCGTGCAGCAAGAGCTCAGCCTGACGGCCAGCCTTTCGATAGCCGAGAATATCGGCATCGGCGCCTATCCCAAGCGCTTCGGGCTGGTCGATTACACGGAGCTTGCCGCGCGGGCGAAGGCGGCATGCAAACTTGTCGGCCTCGACGAGCCGTTGTCGACACCGGTTGGGAATCTATCTCTCGGGCGACGGCAGATGGTGGAGATCGCCAAGGCTCTCTATCGCCGGCCGCGCGTGCTCATCCTCGACGAGCCGACCTCGTCGCTCTCGGCGGCGGAAACGAAAATCCTCACCGCCCTGTTGGGACGGTTGCGTGGAGAAGGCGTCGCCATTCTCTACATCTCGCACCGGCTCAACGAGGTGATGGCGCTCTGCCAGCATGTGACCGTGCTGAAGGACGGCACCTGCACGGCCGACCGGTCGCTGGAGGGAACCGACGCGACTGGATTGGTGCGCCTGATGGTCGGCCGCGACCCCGGCGATCTCTTTCCGAAATGGCAGCCGTCGGTATCGCCCGGCGCCGCCATCTCGGTCCGCGGCTTCTCGGCCGGCCTGATGCACGACGTCGACCTCGACATCGGGACCGGCGAGGTGCTGGGCATAGGCGGCCTGGTCGGTCAGGGGCAGGAGGATCTGCTGCTCGGTCTTTATGGGGCCATCCCGGCGAGGACGGTTTCGGCGACGGTAAACGGCGTGTCGGGCCTGCCGGGCAATGTGCCGAAAGCCAACGCGCTGGGGCTCGCCTATGTGCCAGCCGACCGTAAGCGCGAGGGCCTCCACCTTATTCATCCGATCATCACCAACATGATGTTGCCTTCCCTCGCGAGGCTTCCGTCGTTGAAGCTGCGCAGCCGCAAGGCTGAACGCCAGAAGGGAAGGGATCTCGCCGCCCAGCTTTCCATCAAGGGCGACCTGCAGCGTCCGGCGCAGGCCTTGTCGGGCGGTAATCAGCAGAAGGTCGCGCTGGCGAAGTGGATGCCGCACGATCCGCTGGTGCTGCTGCTCAACGATCCGACGCGTGGCGTCGATGTCGAGACCAAGCGCGAAATCTATCTGATGCTTCGCGCCTTCGCCGCCGCTGGCAAGGCGGTCGTGCTGCTCAGTTCCGATACGCCGGAACTGGTGCATCTATGCGACCGCGTCGCGGTGGTTCGTGAAGGCCGCGTCGTCAGCATGATCGAGCGTGCCGCGCTGAGCGAGGAAGCCATCGTGTCGGCGGCAATGGGTGCAGAGAGGCGGAAGGTGGCGGCATGAGCATCATTCCGTACGCGAGAGCC
>NZ_RZSF01000670.1:0-918 GCF_004023325.1 Mesorhizobium sp. M1A.F.Ca.ET.072.01.1.1
GAGAACTTCCTCGCCGGGATGCGCAATGCCGGCGCCGTCTTCCTCGGCCGCCACACGCCGGAAGTCATCGGCGATTATGTCGGCGGCTCCAACCACGTGCTGCCGACCGCGCGCTCGGCGCGCTTCTCGTCTGGTTTGTCCGTGCTCGATTTCGTCAAGCGCACGTCGATCCTGAAGCTCGGCCCGGAGCAGCTCAAGGCGCTGGCGCCGGCGGCCGTCGCGCTCGCCAAGGCGGAAGGGCTCGACGCCCACGCACGATCGGTGGCGATCAGGCTGAACATGTAGCGATGTCCGGCCACCACCAAAACCGCGACAGGCTGATCGACGTCGAGCTCGACGAATCGATCGGGCGTTCGACGCCCGATGTCGAGCATGAGCGGGCAGTGGCGATCTTCGACCTGATCGAGGAAAACAGTTTCCGGCCGGTCAACGACGATGGCGCCGGCCCATACAGGCTGAAGCTGTCGCTGGCCGAGTCGCGCCTGGTGTTCGCCGTCAGCCGCCAGAATGGCGCCGATGTGGTTACCCACATCCTGTCGCTGACGCCGCTTAGGCGTATCGTCAAGGATTACTATCTGATCTGCGAAAGCTACTATGAGGCGATCCGCTCCTCCACGCCAAGCCATATCGAGGCAATCGACATGGGCCGCCGCGGCCTGCACAATGAGGGCTCGCAAACACTGATGGACCGGCTCGCCGGCAAGATCGAGATCGACTTCGACACGGCGCGCCGGTTGTTCACGCTCGTCTGCGTGCTGCACTGGCGGGGGTAGTCCTGGCCGCGCTGCCGCATTCGATTCTTTTTGTGTGCGGCATGAATGCCGTGCGCTCGCCGATGGCCGAGCAACTGGCGCGGCGGATGCTGCCCGCCACCACTTTCGTCGCCTCGGCCGGCGTGCGCAGCGGCGAGCGCGACCC
>NZ_RZSF01000671.1:0-895 GCF_004023325.1 Mesorhizobium sp. M1A.F.Ca.ET.072.01.1.1
GGACCTTAGCGTCCTCATCGAAAATCTCGATGTCGTGCTTCCCGCCCTTTTCGTTCTCTCGCCTGCCGATGTAGTTGAGTAGCCGCGCCGCAGCCTCCTTGGTCGATGGGGGATTGGGCATTACCTTGAAAACGGCAGGCTGCGCGCCCGCGGCATAGCCGGCTCGCGCTGCCACTGCCAGCGCCTGATAAGCGGGGCGCGCCGGCCTTCCTGCGCCGCTCTGGTGCCCGGCGCCACGACCGCCCCGCTCCCCACGGCCACCACCGCCGCGCCGCTTCCAGTCGTCCTCCTCCTCTTCCGGCTGGAAACCGGCGAGAGTGGCGGTATAGACCATGATCGGCGCGCTGGCGGGCTTTGCCGAATGCACCGGCGCGGCGGCCCTCGGACCCGCGCTCAGTGTCGACCGCCCGTGAGATGCGCCTGCAGCAGCGCCCTCATCGCCCTTCAGCGACTGGAACGCGCCGACCTCGCGGCGAGCGCCTGCTGCAAGCTTGTCTTCATCCAGGTCTTCACCTTGCATGCTCAATGCGCCGCGCAGATAGCGCTCGATTTCGGCGGCGTATCCGGCAAGGCGGCGGCGGCTCATGGCTTAGCGCTCTTCGGCTTGCGGGGTCGCAGGGTCATCGCTTTTAGTTCCTCACGAAACTGCCGCACGAGATCGCCCACCGCGATCAACGCCCGTTCGAAATCCTCGTCATACCCCACCCGCCCGTCATTCATGGCGCGCACCGCCCGATTGAAAACGATGCCGACGCGACGCAGATGATCAGTCATCTCCACGATGGCCGGCTGCAGCCCCTCCGTTGCAACAGGCAGATGACCGGCCTCGGCCCGCACCAGCCGCCGGATGACCTCGCTGACCGTCACCCCGTCTCGCTGCGCCGCAGCTGTGAGG
>NZ_RZSF01000672.1:0-880 GCF_004023325.1 Mesorhizobium sp. M1A.F.Ca.ET.072.01.1.1
AACTCGGAGATCAACGAGGCCAACATTCCCAACATGGCGAATGTGCTGCAGCCGATGATCGAGCCGTTCCGCAAGCTGACGCCGAAGCTTTCGGCCGTGCCTTACGACTACGGCACCACCGGCATCGCCTACAACACCAAGGTGATCTCGCCGGAGGAGGCGAAGGAGAAAGGTGCGGGCCTGCTCCTCGACAAGAAATATGCGGGCAAGATCGGCGGCGCGGACGGCATGGTCACGCGCGTCTGGTACGCGGCTCTGGCCACCGGGCAGGACCCCAACAACATCAAGGACATGGACACGATCTGGGCCAAGGTGCGCGAGACGCGCGACCTCGCCAAAAAGTTCTGGAGCTCCGGCGCGGAGCTGATGGATCTGCTGTCGAAGGAAGAGATCGTGGTGACCGATGCCTGGTCGGGCCGCGTCGCCGCCTTGCAGGACCAGGGCCATCCGATCGGCTATCTCGATCCGGCCGGCTCCTACGCCTGGATGGAGGACATGCTCGTCCTCAAGGGTTCGCCGATGGCCGAGTGCGAGGAACTGATCAACTTCATGCTCGACCCGGTGACTGCTATCGCGGTGGCCGAGGGCCAAGGCTATCCGCCGTCGCTGGATCCGACGAAGGTCAAGCTCACCGAGAAGATCGAGAAGCTGCCGGCCTTCGACTCGACAGGCATGATGAAGTCTTTGACCTTCGCCGATCCGGTCTATTGGGCGACCAACGAGGAGGCGTGGACCAAGCAGTGGAACAGGATCTCGAAAGGTGCGTGAGTGCGTTGAAACCATGCAGCCGTCCCGGCTGAGCTCGGCTGGAACGGAACTTTCGATCGTAGGTGTGGAACGCCCGGCGGTAGAGTTCCGCAACATCGACATCGCCTATGGC
>NZ_RZSF01000673.1:0-874 GCF_004023325.1 Mesorhizobium sp. M1A.F.Ca.ET.072.01.1.1
GGCTGAGCACCGAGAACACCGCGCCGGCGACGAGCAGGAAGCTGGGCGAGAAGCCGGCGCGCCAGCCGAGCGCCAGCAAGGCGAACAGCAGCAGGAAGGAGGCAAGCGCCAGCGCGATCGGGCCCGGGCAGATTTGGCGCAGCACCTGGCCGCCGTCGAACTTCCACACCGGCACCAGATTGGCGATGTTGAACAGCGACGTGCAGCCGGCAAGCGTCGCCAGCAGCACTGCCGCCGGGTGGTGTCCTTCGCTGCCGGCAAGGCCGCTGGCGGCGATCAGCAGAGGCACAAGGAAAGCGGAGAAGCCCGCCCCCATCAGCGCCACGAACGCGACCTCGAAGCGGCTGTCATAGGGCCTGCCGCCCATGGCGATACCGCCAAGCAACGGGATGAAGATCATGCGCGCCCTGCGGTGTCCCGTCAGGCGGAACGCCGCCATGTGGCCGAGCTCGTGCAGCGCCACCACCGAGGTTAGGATCGCGGCCAGCGCCAGCCCGCCGAGGTTGAGGCCGAAGAACGGCCACAGGATGAAGGCCGAAAGCACGGCAAAGCCGATCTGGCTCACCGGATGCTCGAACCAGCCGCCCCTGCGATATGTTCCGGTTCTCGCCCAGACCTGCAGCTTGGCGAGCTCGCGGCGCATGGCGAAGTAGCGGAAGATCAGGAAGGCGACGCCGCGATAGCGGTCGGTTTGCGTGAGCGTAACGCGCGTCGCATCGCCTTCGGGCGCGAGCGCGGTGGTTTCGCGATAGTCGGCCCAGAACGAGGGATCGAGAGCCGTGTCCTCAACGACGCGCATCGAGAAACGGCTGCCTTCCACCACATCGTCGAACCGCGCCTTGCGTTCGATCGGCCGCCCGTCGCGCCCTTCCCA
>NZ_RZSF01000674.1:0-859 GCF_004023325.1 Mesorhizobium sp. M1A.F.Ca.ET.072.01.1.1
ACGCGCCCTGGTCCGGATCGAGCTTGCCGGTAGCGAAATAGTCGAGGAAGAACAGCGGCTCGGCGCCCTGCACGACGATATCGTTGACGCACATGGCGACGAGGTCGATGCCGATGGTGTCGTGCTTGCCGGAATCGATGGCGATCTTGAGCTTGGTGCCGACCCCGTCATTGGCCGCGACCAGCACCGGATCGGTGAAGCCGGCGGCTTTCAAATCGAACAGGCCGCCGAAGCCGCCGATCTCGCCGTCGGCACCCGGCCGGCGCGTCGCGCGCACGAGCGGCTTGATCTTCTCGACCATGAGATTGCCGGCATCGATATTGACGCCCGCCTCGGCATAGGTGAGCCCGTTCTTGCGCTTGGCCTTGTCGCCGTTGCTCATCTTCGGCTCATCCCTGTTTCCATTGCGGGCTCATCGCATGAATGGTTTCGGGGGGCAAGGCGCGTGAGAGCCAATCTCCCCCCTTGAGGGCAGGGCTATCGCATATGAGTAAAGAGTTCATAGAAGAAGTCTTTGCTCCAATTGGCCCTGCGCATCTTGCTGGCAATTGGTTTGTCGAGGGGATGGGCAGCCAAGATGTTTTGGGCGAGCCTGCGGATGACGGCCAGGTTTTGTGG
The DNA here is from genome assembly GCF_004023325.1 of Mesorhizobium sp. M1A.F.Ca.ET.072.01.1.1. Taxonomy (NCBI): domain Bacteria; kingdom Pseudomonadati; phylum Pseudomonadota; class Alphaproteobacteria; order Hyphomicrobiales; family Phyllobacteriaceae; genus Mesorhizobium; species Mesorhizobium sp. M1A.F.Ca.ET.072.01.1.1. The sequence goes on from NZ_RZSF01000674.1 coordinate 619, forward strand.
CGCGTAGTCCTTTCGGGTGCGGGCGTCATCCTCGTGGAAGACAACATCAAGGCTCCAGTGCAACTGGTTTTCGATCGTCCAGTGGGCACGAACCGTCTCAGCCAATTTGTTGGGCGTCAGCACCTTGGAGAGGGCGATATAGCGGACCGATGTGGTCGTCTTGCCGTCGGCAGTGGTGCGCAGGGCCTCGACACGGCCAATGGCCTTGAGGCCGGGGCAGGCGGGCGCGTCCTTGAGCCTG
>NZ_RZSF01000675.1:0-786 GCF_004023325.1 Mesorhizobium sp. M1A.F.Ca.ET.072.01.1.1
GCTTGATAGCCGCGCGGTCGAGCCCGCCTGCAGCGTTGGCGAGCGTTTCGGGATCGGCGCCAGCATCGAGCTTGGCCGCCGGCGCCGGCACGAGGGTCGTCACCCCGCTGTCCGGCTGCGGCTGCTCCGGATTGGGCGGATTACCGCCTATGATCGAGAAGTTTTCGGCCTGGGCGTTGCAGCCGCATTGCGGCGGCCGCGAGTAGTTGGCCTGCTTGTAGAGATAGGCCGTCGGCAGCTCGCTGTAAGGACGGCCGGTCGCCGAGGATGTCATGTTGCCGGCGTCATCGTCCATGCCGCGCGTGTAGAAGACCTGCATCTCGGTGCCGGGGCAGCTCGATTCGCAATTCTTCTGATCGCGCTCGAAATCGCCGTAAGAGGCGGCGTTCGACATCGGAAAGAAATAGCCGTCGCAGGTGCGCACGCAGACGGTGCGGAACTCGCCGTTCATCCTCGGCAGGTCCATGCCATCGGGTTGGTTGATCACCCGGCGGATGTTGCGCGCGCCGGGATCGTCTGGCGGAAGCGCTTCAGGCGTGTCGAGCGTAGCGATCTCCTCGTCGCCACGGCCGAAGAGCTGCTCGAACAGATTGCCGCCACCATTGTTGCGGGCGGCCTCCTGGATCGGGGCGCGAGGCGCCTCGACTTCATCATCGCGGCAGCCATTGGCGTCGAGCGCCGCAAGAATGCGGCTGCGGTCGCGCCGCGTGCCGCCGCCGGCCAGCCGCTGGCGCTTGGCCTGCAAGATGTCGAGATTGGCGTTCATGCGCTTTATCGAGACATTGA
>NZ_RZSF01000676.1:0-768 GCF_004023325.1 Mesorhizobium sp. M1A.F.Ca.ET.072.01.1.1
GTGCTGATGGAACTGGTCCACAACGGCCGCGGGCCGGCAGCCCTAGTGCTGCACGAGCCGGACGCGATTCTTCTGCTCGGCCTGATCGTCGCGCGCGAAATGGGCTGGGAGACGCCGATGGCGGTGCGGCTCGGACGCGGTGTCTTCGACGCCTATCGCGGAAGCACCGTCAAAGTCGACGACGACGGCGCCGTGAGCGTCGCCGCCTGAACAAATCGTGGTTTTTCAGGTCCTGAGCGGCAACACACGGTCCGGCGGGCGATGGCCGTCGAAGAAGGCGCGAATGTTGATGATCACCTTCTCGCCCATGTCGATGCGGCCTTCGAGCGTCGCCGAGCCCATATGCGGCAACAGAACGACCTTGCCCTTGTGGGCGAGCTTCAACAGCTTGCTGTTCAGCGCCGGCTCGTGCTCGTAGACGTCGAGGCCGGCGCCGGCGATCTTGCCGTCCTGGATGAGTTTGATCATCGACTCTTCGTCGATGATGTCGCCCCGCGCTGTGTTGACGATGTAGGCCGCCGGCTGCATCAGCGCCAGCCGCCGGGCCGACAGCAGATGAAAGGTCGCCGGCGTCGACGGGCAGTTGACCGAGATGATATCCATCCGGGCGAGCATCTGGTCGAGGCTTTCCCAATAGGTCGCTTCCAATTCGTCCTCGACCGCCGGCAGCACGCGGTGGCGGTTGTGGTAGTGGATGGACAGGCCGAACGCCTTGGCCCGCCTGGCGACCGCCGTGCCGATACGGCCCATGCCGACAATGCCCAGGCG
>NZ_RZSF01000677.1:0-768 GCF_004023325.1 Mesorhizobium sp. M1A.F.Ca.ET.072.01.1.1
TTGGAACGCAGCGCCAACCTGCCGCGGCACGCGGCTCGCCTGAGGCCGCGTGTCGCCTGTTCGCCATGTCGCAGCCGATCGCCGGCACGCTGGCCGAACGATACCTCGCCGGCCGCGGCATCCTGCTTTCCACGCATGAGCGCGCGCTACGTTTCCATCCCGGCTGCTACTACAGGGATCTCGTGACCGGCGAGACGCAGACCCTGCCTGCACTGATTGCCGCTGTCACCAACCTCGACGGGCAGATCACCGGTCTGCAGCGCACCTGGCTTGATCCTTCGGGTCAGGGCAAGGCGCAAATCACTGATCCACGCCGCTCACTGGGAGATCTCCTTGGCAACGGCATCTGGCTAGGCCGCCAGCCCGGTGCGCCGGTCCCGGTCATGGCCGCCGGCGAGGGCTTCGAGACGATGGCTTCGCTTAAGGTGGTGATGCCGGCGCTGCCGGTTGCCGCCGCCACCTCGGCCAATCACCTTGCCGGCCTGATCTTCCCGCCCGGCTGCCGTCGCCTCTACATCGCGGCCGATGCCGACGCAGCCGGCCGGCACGGCATCGAGCGTCTCAGCCAGCGCGCAGCCGAGTCTGGGATCCTCGCCCTGGTGTTGCGACCGCAGCTCGGCGACTTCAACGACGATCTGCGCCATCTCGGCCGGGCCCATCTCGCGGCATGGCTCAGCGATCAGCTCCTCCCGGAGGATGTCCCTCTCTTCCTGCCGCCAGGATGAACGGCCCGAGCCGGCAGGCGGGCAGGGGTGGCGTCACCGGAAG
>NZ_RZSF01000678.1:0-762 GCF_004023325.1 Mesorhizobium sp. M1A.F.Ca.ET.072.01.1.1
GCCTGGTTCGCCAGCGCGTTGAGCAGGGAAGGCGGCATCGCCCAGCTGTCGAGATTGACGCCGGAGAGGCCGGTGGCGGCGGTATGGAAGCCGGGATCGATGTAATCCGGTCCGGACTTCGCGCCGCGCACCTTCAGCCCGCGCCGGGCAAGCGCGCGCAACAGGCCTATGGTGACGCTGGTCTTGCCCGAGCCGGAGCGCGGCGCGCCGATGATGATCGCGCGCGCCGTCATGCCCCGCCCGCCAGTGCCGCGCGCATGGCGACGATACCGCCGACGACAATCAGCGCCCGGGAGGCGAGCCCGGCTGCAGCGGCCTCCTCGGCGATTGTGGCGAGCGTGGCGACAACGATGCGCTCCTGCGGCGTGGTCGCTGCAACAATCACCGCTGCCGGCGTCGACGGCGCGAGGCCGCCGCTGAGCAGCTTTGCCGCTATCACCGGCAGATTGGCCATGCCCATATAGATGACGACCGGCTGGCCGGTGCGCGCGATTGCGGCCCAGTCGATGTCGTCATCGGTGCCCGCGGCATGGCCCGTGGCAAGGATCACCGCCTTGTTGATGCCGCGCATGGTGGCGGGGATGGCGGTGGCGGCCAATGCGCTGAGACCGGAGGTGAGGCCGGAGAGTACCCGAAATGGTATGTTTTCCCGTGCCAGCGACAACGCCTCTTCGCCGCCGCGGCCGAAAATATAAGGATCGCCGCCCTTGAGCCGCACGACGCGGCGGCCCTCGCGCGCCAGCCGCACGAGCAGGGCGTTAA
>NZ_RZSF01000679.1:0-756 GCF_004023325.1 Mesorhizobium sp. M1A.F.Ca.ET.072.01.1.1
CCCACGGGCTACTACATCGCTGGTGGCGCGCTTGCGGTGGCTTTCAGCTTTCTGACGCTGGCGCTGCTGCCGCCCGCCGCTCTTGACCGCTTCTGGCGCCGGCGCCTCTCGTTGTTCACTGTCAGCGATCACCCGCGCACCGTCCTCAGCCTGCTTTCCCTTGCCGGCTTCGTGCTTCTCATCGCCACCGGCCTGTTCGGCAGCCGTGATCCACTCTCCAACCCCTTGCCTCTGGTGATCTGGACACTGCTCTGGGCCGGTTTCACGCTGCTGCAGGGCGCACTCGGCGATCTCTGGTCCTGGCTCAACCCGTGGTACGGCCCCTGGCGTGTTGCATCTCGCGTCTTCAGCCTTCGCACTGACGAAGCCGACCCATCGCGCCTTCCCAAATGGCTCGGCTACTGGCCGGCGTTCGTCCTGTTCTTCGGCTTCGCCTGGTTCGAGCTCATCGATCCCGCGCCCGACGATCCGTCGCGCCTGGCCTTCGCCGCCGGCATCTACTGGCTGCTCAGCTTCGCCGCCATATGCGTCTTCGGCTACGAAGACTGGAGTCGGCGCGGCGAATTCCTGACCGTCTTCTTCTCCATGGTCGTCCGCTTCGCGCCTTTGCAGCGCGAGAAAGGCCGGCTCCACCTCGGCTGGCCCGGTGCGAAGCTGCTTTCCGCCTCGTCGCTGCCGGCAAGCGGCACGGCGTTCCTGCTGCTGGCGCTCTCGTCCGTATCCTTCGACGGTCTTTCCAAAACCTTCTTCTGGCTC
>NZ_RZSF01000067.1:0-24958 GCF_004023325.1 Mesorhizobium sp. M1A.F.Ca.ET.072.01.1.1
TGCGAGCCGCGCGAGACGGTGGCCGCGGTGCGCGAGCACGCCGCCGTCGTCGTCGGCGTAAAAGTCCGTTCCGGCAAGCATGCCGGCGGCACCAGCGGCATCGCGCCGGTCGACCTCGCGCTCGAAGCCGCGGACCAGGCCGGCCTGCCGCTGATGGCGCATATCGACGAGCCGCCGCCCAGCCGCTCGGAAGTGCTGCCCAGGCTCCGCCGCGGCGACATTCTCACTCACTGCTTCCGGCCCTTCCCCAACGCGCCGGTCTTCGCTTCGGGCGCGGTGCGGCCGGATATGCGGCAGGCGCGCGAGCGCGGCGTAACCTTCGACATCGGCCACGGCATGGGCTCCTTCGACTTCGAGGTGGCGAAGGCGATGCTGGCGGAGGGGCTGGCGCCGGACGTCATCTCGAGCGATGTGCATCTCTACTGCGTCGACGGACCGGCCTTCGATATTCTGGTCTGCATGTCGAAGCTCATGGCGCTCGGCATGCCGCTGGTCGAGGTTGTGCGCGCGGCAACGCAGCGCCCGGCCGAAGCGATCGCCAGGCCCGAGCTCGGGGCGCTTAAAGTCGGCGGCATCGGCGATGTCGCGGTGCTGAAGCTGCAGCCCGGCCGCTTCACCTTTGTCGATGCGGTCGGTGCGTCACTCATCGCGGACCAGCGGCTGGTCTCGAAAGGCATCGTGATAGGCGGCAAATGGTGGCGGAACGAGGCGCCCGACCATAATGAGACCGAGCGCTTCGAGGCCCATGCGCACCATACGCATGTCGAGGTTGCGGCCAGGCACTTCGGGCGCTGATTGGCTCACCGTCGCGAATTGCTCGGCTCGCCATAGACAGGCGTCGCAATCCCCTCCATCCGCGCCTTGAGCTGCAGCGCCACGAATTTCGAATAGAAGCGCGACAGCGCGAGATTGCCGCCGTGGAACCACAGCGCCTCCTGGGCCGTCGGCTTCCACATGTTGCGCAACTCGCCCTGCCACGGGCCGGGATCGCCCTTGACGCCGGAGCCGAGGCCCCAGCACGGGCCGACCTTGTCGGCGACCTCCCGGGAAACGATTCCTGCCACCGTCTCGTTCATCGACTGGTAGCCGGTGCAGGAGACGATCGCGTCGACCGCCAGCTCGCTGCCGTCCTCAAACAGGATGCCGGTCGGCGTCAGCGATTTGATGCCGACGCCGCTCTTCACCGCGATCTCGCCGTTCAGGATCAGCTCGCAGGCGCCGACGTCGATGTAGTAGCCGGAACCGGTGCGATAGGCTTTCATGAGCAGTCCGGTCTCGTCCTCGCCGAAGTCGATGGCAAAGCCGCTGTCGCTGAGGCGCTTGTAGAAATCCGCGTCGCGCTCGCGGATGACGTCGTAGAGCGCCCGCTGTCCCTGTGGGACCAGCGCGAAGGGCGTCGAAGCGACGATCATGTCGGCCTTGTCGGTGGTGATGCCCCGCGCCAGCGCCTTTTCCGAAAAGATCTCGAAGCCGACCTCCATCAGCGTGTCGGACTTCACCACCGTCGTCGGCGAGCGCTGCACCATCGTGACCTTGGCGCCGGCTTCCCAGAGGTCGACGCTGACATCGTGGCCGGAGCTCGCCGCGCCGATCACCGCGACGCGCTTGCCGCGGAATGTCTCGCCGGTCGAGTACTGGCTGGAATGCAAAAGCTCGCCCTTGAAGCTGTCCGCGCCAGGCAGATCGATCTGCCGTGGCGGCCCGTAGGCGCCGGTGGCGAAGACGATGTGCTTCGGCTTCAGCGTGATGCGCTCGCCGACGCGGTCGACCACCACCGTCCAGACCTTTTCGGCCTCGTCATAGGCCGCGCTGATGCATTTGGTGGCGACCCAGTAGCTCAGCTCCATGACGCGGGCGTACATTTCGAGCCAGTCGCCCATCTTGTCCTTGGGCGTGAACACGGGCCAGTTTTCCGGGAACGGAATGTAGGGCAGATGGTCGTACCAGACCGGGTCGTGCAGCACGAGCGAGCGGTAGCGGTTGCGCCAGGAATCGCCGGCGCGCGCGTTCTTCTCGACGATGAGGGTGGGAACGCCGAGCTGCCGCAGACGGGCGCCGAGCATGATGCCGCCCTGGCCGCCGCCGATCACCAGACAATAGGGCTGCTCGTGCACGCCGAGCTCACGCGCCTCGCGCGCTCTTGCTTCCGCCCAGGTCTCGCGTTCGGGATCAGCCTTATGGCGGATGCCGAGCGGCCGGGCAGGCCCCTTCTGCTCCTCGAAACCCTTGAGCTCGCTCATCGCCGTGAACAGCGTCCGGCAGCGGCCATCCTTGAGCCGCAGGATGCCCTCGCCTCGCGCCACGGCCGTCTCGAAGCTGAACCAGGCCTCGATGACGCCGTCGGCGACGCTTGGCTCCCCGGACAGGCGCCAGTTCGACGGTTGCGTTGAGAAAAGCGTCGCCTTGAGCATCTCGCGGACCGCGGGTTGGCCCTCCATGGTCTTGATGTTCCATGTGAAGGTCAGCAGATCGCGCCAGTAGCAATCGTCCACGAAAAGGTTCGTCGCCACCTCGATGTCACCCGCCTCGAGCGCGCGGCCGAATGTGCCGAGCCAGGTTGCCGCCTGTTGCGATGGTGCGATGTCGAGCATTGATGTTCGTTTCCCCTGAATTACGCAGATCATAGCCGCGTTGCGGATTTCCTCAGTCGCCGAGCGGCTCCATCTCCTTCCCCGTCCGATGGATCTGGGCGTTATATTTGATGCGGCGCACCGTCTCGCGCGCGGGGCCGTCGAGCTTGTAGGCGGACGCGACCGCGAGCAGGTCGATGGCCGCAAGGAAGGCGTAGCGCGAAGCGGTCGGCTTCAGTGTGTCGGGATATTCGGGAACCGCCATCGTCAGATGGACATCGCAGACGCGTGTCAGCTCCGTGTCCGGCGCGGTCATGCAGATCGCGTCGGCGCGATAGTGCTTGGCAAGCTCCACCGCCTCGATCACCTCCCGGGTACGGCCGGTCGCCGATATCGCGATCACCACATCGCCCGGCTTCAGCGTCGAAGCGGTCATGCGCATCAGATACGGATCGCATTGCGCGCTGATGGTGATGCCATAGCGAAACAGGCGATACTGCGTCTCTTGCGCCAGCGCCGATGAGCTGCCGCCAAGTCCGAATACCGTCACTTGCCTGGCCTTGGCGATCAGCTCCGCCGCTTTCTGCAACTGCCCTGGATCGATCTGCCGTTCGGCCTCCTGCAGCGCGCGGCGCGCTTCGCCGAACACGGCGTTCCAGAACGGCATGCCGCTGTCGCCGTTCGTGGGTTGCGGCTTGGTGCTAAGATAAAGCGCGCCGACGACGAGGCTCTGCGCCAGCTTCAGCTTGAAGTCGCGCACGCCGTCGCATCCGATGGCGCGGCAGAAACGGGTGACCGTCGGCTCGCTGACCTGGGCGCGCTGCGCCAGCGCGGCATTCGATGCATCGACGGCATATTTGACGTCGTCGAGCACGACGTCGGCGACGCGACGCTCCGCCGGGCGCAAGTCCGTGTAGCTGTCCTTCACCTGCGAAATGATGTCGGGGAAGCGCCTGACATGATCATGCCGGCCGTCATCCGCGTCGGAAATCCGCAGCGCCTGGCTGTCAGCTTCGGTCATTGGCCGCCCTTCTCTGCCGTTTCTGGACCACCATATTTGCGATTATCCGCCGGCTGGCCATAGGCAATCAACCGAAGTGAGTATGTAGGAAAGTAACACACACTGCAAGCGCGTCAAAACACAGGGGAAATCAGACGCTTATACAAGCTTTGGTCGATTCTGACAGCACCAGATCTTTGCCCGCCGCTTGACAGTAAAGTAGGATAGTTACAGACTGATTTCGCGGACAGAGGGGGCTCCGGCAACCCAATCACGCAGTCTCCGAGGGGAGCATGAATACCGGCAGCGCAAGAACGCCGAAGCTCGGCGTGCAGGCAGCGAGCAAGGTTTATACCACGGCCTCCGGCGATCTTCTCGCCCTGGACCGCTGCAGCCTCGACGTGCACGCCAACGAGATCGTCTCCATCGTCGGCCCCTCCGGCTGCGGCAAGACCACGCTCTTGTGGTCGATGTCGGGCCTGCATCGTCTGACCAGCGGCGCGATACTGCTTGACGGCAAGGAGGTCACCGGCCCGCGTCCCGAGATCGGTATCGTCTTCCAGGAAGCGAACCTTCTGCCCTGGCGCAATCTCGACGCCAACATCAACTTCCCGTTCGAGATCAAGGGCGAGAAGCCCGATCGCGCCTGGATCGCGCATCTGCTTCATCGCGTCGGGCTCGACGGCTTCGGCGGCAAGTTCCCGCGCGAGCTTTCCGGCGGCATGCAGCAGCGCGCGGCGATTGTCCGCGCGCTGGCGCTGAAGCCTTCCGTGCTCTTGATGGATGAGCCCTTCGGTGCGTTGGACAGCTTCACCCGCGAGGAGATGAACCGCCTCGTCGAGGAGATCTGGCTGGATACCAAGACGACCATCGTTTTCATCACCCACAGCATCGAGGAAGCGATCTTCCTCTCCGACCGGGTCGTGGTGCTGACCGCGCGGCCGGGACGCGTCGCCAAGGTCTACGACGTGCCGTTCCCGCGCCCGCGCTCGCTGGAGATCATGGCCACCAAGGAGGTCTTCGACCTCACCAACCGCATCAAGATGGACATCGTCGGCGAGCGCCGGCCGAAGGCGCAGGAGCAGCTCGAACACAAGAGCGCTGAAATCGTGAGGATCAGACCGTGAGCGGGGGCGACGCCATTCCGGAATTCTCCAAAGCCAAGTCCGGTGACGGCCAGGATGTCAGCCTCACCAACCTCTCCGCCTTCGCCGGCGGCCCAGGCATCAAGTCCGGCGCCGAGGTGGCCGCGATTCTCGTCGTCGCGGTGGTGATCATCGGCGGCATCGAGCTGGCGCTGCGCATCTTCCACGTGCCGCAATACATCATGCCGCCGCCGAGTGCGATCGTTTACGCTTTATTCGACGAGTTCCCGCTGATCGCGCCGCATCTCGGCTACACGCTGGTCGAGCTCTTCTCCGGCTTTGCCATCGGCGCCGTCGTCGGGCTGGTGATGGCGGCGGTGATCACGCAGTTTCCCTTCGCCGAGAAGATCGTCGCGCCTTACATCTTGATCCTCGTCACCACGCCGATGCTGGCGCTGGTGCCGCTTCTCATCCTGCGCTTCGGCTTCGGCTACACGCCGCGCATTATCGCGGTAGCTTTAGCCGCCGGACCGATGGTGATGATCAATGCCGCGACCGGGTTCCGGCGCGTGGACAGCGCCAAGATCGCGCTCGCTCGCTCCTATGGCGCGAGCACCTTGCAGATCTTTTGGAAGATCCGCGCGCCGATGGCGCTGCCGATGATCCTGGTCGGGCTGATGATCGGCGCGATCTTCGGGCTCCTCACTGCGGTAGGTGCCGAGATGGTCGGCGGCGGCTTCGGCCTCGGCAACCGGCTTACCTCGTATTCGTCGATGATCCAGATGCCGCAATTCTTCGCGGTGGTGCTGATCCTGTCGACGCTCGGCATCCTGATCTACGTGCTCTTCTTCCTGATCGGCAAGAAATGGGCGAGTTGGGAGGCATGAGCGCGGACGGATGAGATCGCCCGGGAGACGGGCGAAGGCAAGGGCAAAGCGATCGATAAGGGCAATCAACAAAAGGGGAATGCCATGACTAACGAAAGCTTATTCAGTACAGCGACAAGAGCGGGCATCAGCCGCCGCTACTTCCTGCAAGTGACGGCCGCCGGCGTGGTGACCGCCACCGCGCTCGGCGCATCGGGTCTGAAAGCCAGGGCGGCGGCTTATGAAAAATTCACCTGGATCTCGCCGCGCGGCACGCTCGAAGTGCTGGACGACTATCCCTACTGGTCGGCCAAGAAGGCCGGCTATTTCGGCGACCTCGCCACCGACATGCAGCCGGGTCCGTCGGACGGCACCGCGACGGTCAAGTTCGTCGATGTCGGCCAGGCCGACATGGGCTTCCCCTCGCCAGGTGTCTTCTCCTTCGCCATCCAGAACGGCATGAAGCTGAAGTCGGTGTTCCACATGGGCGCGCGCGACACCTTCAGCATCGCCTTCCGCAAGGGCCAGGGCACCAAGAACCTGAAGGACCTCGAAGGCAAAACGATCCTTCTCGGCTCCGCCGCTTGGCAGGCGATCGTCGATCCGCTGCTTGCCGCGCAGGGTGTCGACATCAAGAAGGTGAAATATGTCGAGGCCGGGTGGCCGACCTGGGGCACCGCGCTCGCCGGCGGCCAAGGCGATGCCGCGCTCTCCTGGGAAGGTCTGCGCGCCGAATGGATCGCCAAGGACCTCGACTTCGAATATTGGCTCGGCGTCCAGAATTCCAAGCTTCCGGCCAACACCTTCGTCGTGCGCGCCGCCGATCTCGAGGATCCCGACAAGAAGGCCTTCCTCGAAAAATATCTGCGCGGCTGGGCGATGGGCCTCGAATTCGGCTACCAGAACCCGCGCGCGGCCGTCGAAGCCGTGTTCGAGCAATTCCCGACCTTGGCCAAGAACCTTGGCCCTGAGCTCGGCACCACCTCGATCCTGCAGCAGATCAACGTCTTCCGCGGTGACATGGACAAGCGCAGTGGCTGGGGCTCGCACGACATGGCGAGCTGGCAGGGCTTTTTCGACGAGATCCTGAAGATCGGCCAGATCACCGCGCCGGTGAAGGCCGAAGACGTCTGCACCAACGACCTGATTCCGACCGCCAACGACTTCGACAAGGCGAAGGTCAAGGCCGATGCCGACGGCGTGAAACTGTCGGAAGGCTTTGCCGCGCTCGACGTCGAGAAGATCAAGGCGCACCTGTTCGATTCCGCCGTCAAGTAAGCCGGGCGCATTGACCATCGGGCGGCGCCTGATGCCGCCCGAGCTACTGTTCAAAGAGCATTGGGGAGGCTGACATGGCCGACAAAGTAAAAATCCTGGTGGTTGGTCTGGGCAATATGGGCGCTTCGCATGCGAGCGCCTATCACCGCTCCGACGGCTTCGAGATCGTCGGCATCATGAGCCGCACCATCAAGAGCAACAAGAAGATCCCGAAGGAGCTCGCCGGCTATCCGCTCTATGAGGATTTCGACTTGGCGCTGAAGGAGACCAAGCCGGACGCGGTCTCGATCAACAGTTGGCCGAACACGCATGCCGAATACGCGCTGAAGGCGATCGCCGCCAACTGCCATGTGTTCATGGAAAAGCCCCTCGCCACCAACATCGCCGACGCCGAGAAGGTGGTGGCCGCCGCGCGGGCCAAGAACCGGAAGCTGGTTCTGGGCTACATCCTGCGCGTCCACCCGTCCTGGATCAAATTCATCGAGGTCGGCAAGACGCTCGGCAAGCCGCTGGTGATGCGCCTCAACCTCAACCAGCAGAGCAGCGGCAGCGCCTGGCACTGGCACAAGAACCTGATCGACTCGCTGATCCCGATCGTCGACTGCGGCGTGCACTATGTCGACGTCATGTGCCAGCTGACCGGCGCCAAGCCGGTGCGCGTGCACGGCATCGGCGCCAAGCTCTGGGCCGAAGCCGACAAGCAGAATTATGGCCATCTGCACGTCACTTTCGATGATGGCTCGGTCGGCTGGTATGAAGCCGGCTGGGGCCCGATGATGAGCGAGACCGCCTATTTCGTGAAGGATGTGGTCGGCCCGAAGGGCGCCGTTTCGATCGTCGCCGGCCAGTCCGCAAGCAGCGCCAAGGAAGCCGAGGAGGTATCGGATTCCGCCGACATCGACCGCCACACCAAGACCGACGCGCTGAAGATCCACTACGCCCAGGTCGATGGCGACAAGAACTTCTCGAAGCCCGACGAGATCGTCAGCATGGAGGACGAGCCCGGCCATCAGGAGCTTTGCGACCGCGAGCAGGCCTTCTTCCTGCGCGCCATCCGTGAGGACCTCGATCTGACCGAGCAAATGGATGCCGCCGTCAACAGCCTGCGCATCGTTTTAGCCGCCGAACAGAGCATCGCGGAGAAGCGGACCGTCGAGCTGACCTGAAGCTTCCGGTCAGCCTGCCGCGCAACCCCACATCTAGCCGCTTCGCGGCTGGGCAGTCCGCCGGCGGCGTGCCGATCGGCATGCAGCCAGTCGGGCCGCTATGTAGCGCTCTCCACGCAGTTGGAAGAGGAGATGCCGTGCAGGGACCGGCGGCCGGCCAACCAGCTTCCGGATCTTTGGAATAGCACGTTGCCGCCGCCTTCCTCCCGTGGCGTCAATTTCCTATAAGATTCCTATTTCTTTGCTCCCCGCCTCGTCTCGAACCTTTATGGCGGTCGGGTCCATATTCCCCTCGAAAAACACTTTCATCGCCATCGCCGCCAAGGTGACGGGCGGTCCTGTGCAATTTTGAACTCGACCGTGTCGGGGTGCAAAAACAAGCCGAAACAAGGAATGCCTGCAATGGACCTCGTTGTTCTCGGGATGGGGATTTTGTTCTTCGTCCTGTCATTAGCTTACGTCAAAGCCTGCGACAGAATCTGATCGAAGGGTCTTACAATGCTTTTCGACTACGTCCTCGGCGGCGCGGTGACCTTGTTCTTGCTTGCCTACCTCACCTACGCCCTCATCCGCCCAGAGCGCTTCTGATCGGCATACGGAAAGTCAGTTCATGACACTCAACGGCTGGATACAGATCCTCGTCTATTGCGGGATCCTGCTTTTGCTCGTGAAGCCGCTCGGCGGCTACATGCACCGCGTCTTCAAAGGCGATCGTACGTTGCTGTCGCCCGTGCTTGTCCCGATCGAGCGCGGCCTCTATCGCCTCGCCGGGACAAGCGAGAAGGAAGAACAGCACTGGGCCGCCTACGCCACCGGCATGCTGCTTTTCAACCTCGCCGGTTTCCTCGTGCTTTATGCCTTGCAGCGGCTGCAGGGCGCGCTGCCCTACAATCCCGCCGGGATGGCTGCGGTCGAACCGGAGCTCGCCTTCAACACCGCGGCGAGCTTCGTCACCAATACCAACTGGCAGAACTACGGCGGTGAAAGCACGATGTCCTACCTCGTGCAGATGGCCGGCCTCACCGTCCAGAACTTTGTTTCGGCCGCCACCGGCATTGCCATTGCGATCGCGCTGATCCGCGGCTTTGCCCGCGCCTCGGGCAAGTCGATCGGCAGTTTCTGGGTCGACCTGACCCGCTGCACGCTTTACGTGCTCCTGCCGGCCTGCATCGTGCTGACGCTCGTCTATGTGTGGCTCGGCATCCCGCAGACGCTTGGACCCTTTGTCGACGCCACCACGCTGGAAGGCGCCAAGCAGACGATCGCGCTCGGCCCAGTCGCCTCTCAGGTCGCCATCAAGATGCTTGGCACCAATGGCGGCGGCTTCTTCAACGCCAATGCCGCGCATCCTTTTGAGAATCCGGACGCCATCTCGAATCTGATCCAGATGCTGTCGATCTTCGCGCTGGGCGCCGGTCTCACCAACGTCTTCGGGCGGATGGTCGGCAGTGAGCGCCAGGGCTGGGCGATCCTTGCCTCGATGGCCGTGCTGTTCCTCGTCGGCGTCGTCATCTGCTACTGGGCCGAGGCCGCCGGCAATCCGCTAGTACATGCGCTCGGCATCGACGGCGGCAACATGGAAGGCAAGGAGACGCGCTTCGGAGTTGCGTTGTCGGCGCTGTTCGCGGTCATCACCACGGCCGCTTCGTGCGGCGCCGTGAATGCCATGCATGATTCTTTCACCGCGCTTGGCGGCATGATCCCGCTGATCAACATGCAGCTTGGCGAGGTCATCGTCGGCGGCGTCGGCGCCGGCTTCTACGGCATCCTGATGTTCGTCGTCCTTGCCGTCTTCGTTGCCGGCCTGATGGTCGGCCGCACACCGGAATACCTCGGCAAGAAAATCGAAGCCAAGGAGGTCAAGATGGCGATGCTTGCCATCCTCTGCCTGCCGCTGGCGATGCTGATCTTCACGGCTATCGCCGTGGTCCTGCCGAGCGCGGTGGCCTCGATGGCCAATGGCGGCCCGCACGGCTTCTCGGAGGTGCTCTATGCCTATACGTCGGCGGCCGCGAACAACGGCTCGGCCTTTGGCGGACTGACCGGCAACACGCCCTGGTACAACATCACCATCGCGATCGGCATGCTGATGGGCCGCTTCCTGGTCATCATCCCAGCTTTGGCCATCGCCGGCTCGCTGGCCGCAAAGAAGACCGTGCCTGCTTCCGCCGGCACCTTCCCGACCGACGGCATGCTGTTCGTCGGCCTCCTGGTCGGCGTGATCGTCATCGTCGGCGGCCTCACCTTCTTCCCGTCGCTCGCCGTCGGTCCGATCGTCGAGCATCTGGCGATGATCCGCGGACAGACTTTCTGAGATGACCATGCCTTGGTTCAACAACATACGTCGGCACGATCGTCACCAATCCGGTGACGGAACGCCCGATGACGGAGGGGACGAGAAGCCTCGTCCTTTCCCGACGCTCTCCACCTTCCTAGGCATGGCGGCCGTGCTGTTCGTGCTGTGGCTGCTGGCCTCCGACCTTCCGCATCTGTTGCCGAAGACCGAACACCCGGCGCCATCCAACATCACCGATACCGGAGTCCTGAAATGAGCCAGTCCAAATCCGCGAGCATTCTGGATGCCAGCATCCTGATGCCCGCCATTGGCGGCGCTTTCCGCAAGCTCGATCCGCGCACGCTGATCAAGAACCCGGTGATGTTCGTCGTCGCCATCGTCTCAGCACTCACCACCGTCCTGTTCGTCAAGGATGTCATCACCGGCGGCGGCGATCTCGGCTTCACCTTGCAGATCATCATCTGGCTGTGGTTCACCGTGCTGTTCGCCAACTTTGCCGAGGCGGTGGCCGAGGGGCGCGGCAAGGCGCAGGCCGACTCGCTGCGCAAGGCACGCACCGAGACCCAGGCCAAGCTGCTCGTCAACGGCGAGGATCGCGGCAAGTTCAAGTTGGTGCCTGGCACCAGCCTGAAGGTCGGCGACATCGTGCTGGTCGAAGCCGGCGACATCATCCCTTCCGACGGCGAGGTGATCGAAGGCGTGGCTTCCGTCAACGAGGCGGCAATCACCGGCGAATCCGCGCCTGTGATCCGCGAATCCGGCGGCGACCGCTCAGCCGTCACCGGCGGCACGCAGGTGCTGTCCGATTGGATTCGTGTGCGCATTTCCGCCGCCTCCGGCCAGACCTTCCTCGACCGCATGATCTCGCTGGTCGAAGGTGCGGAGCGCCAGAAGACGCCGAACGAGATCGCGCTCAACATCTTGCTTGTAGGCATGACGCTGATCTTCGTCCTGGCCACCGCGACCATCCCGAGCTTCGCCTCTTACTCCGGCGGCTATATCCCGGTGACGATCCTCGTCGCTTTGTTCGTGACGCTGATCCCGACCACGATCGGCGCGCTGCTTTCGGCCATCGGCATTGCCGGCATGGATCGCCTGGTGCGTTTCAACGTGCTTGCCATGTCCGGCCGCGCCGTCGAGGCTGCCGGCGACGTGGACACCTTGCTCCTGGACAAGACCGGCACCATTACCCTCGGCAATCGCCAGGCGACCGAGTTCCATCCGGTGAAGGGTGTGTCCGAACAGGAGCTTGCCGATGCTGCTCAATTGGCCTCGCTGGCTGACGAGACGCCGGAAGGCCGCTCGATCGTGGTGCTGGCGAAGGAAAAATACGGCATCCGCGCCCGCGATATGGCGACCTTGCATGCCACTTTCGTGCCCTTCACCGCGCAGACCCGTATGAGCGGCGTCGACATCGACGGCTCGTCGGTGCGCAAAGGCGCGGTCGATGCCGTGCTAGCCCATGTCAATCAAGCAACGGTCGCAAGCCATGGCACGCGTCCGACAAGCGACACCATGCGCGACCTGCAGGCCAGGGCCGACGAGATCGCCAAGGCCGGCGGCACGCCGCTGGCGGTCGAGCGCGACGGGCGCCTGCTCGGCGTCGTCCACCTCAAGGACATCGTCAAGGGCGGCATTCGCGAGCGTTTCGCCGAGCTTCGCAAGATGGGCATCCGCACGGTGATGATCACCGGCGACAATCCGCTGACCGCAGCGGCCATCGCGGCCGAAGCCGGCGTCGACGACTTCCTCGCCCAGGCGACGCCTGAAAACAAGCTGTCGCTGATCCGCGAGGAACAGGCCAAGGGCAAGCTTGTCGCGATGTGCGGCGACGGCACCAACGATGCGCCGGCGCTCGCCCAGGCCGATGTCGGCGTCGCCATGAACACCGGCACGGTCGCCGCGCGCGAGGCCGGCAACATGGTCGACCTCGACAGCGATCCGACCAAGCTGATCGAGATCGTCGAGATCGGCAAGGCGCTGCTGATGACGCGCGGTTCGCTGACCACCTTCTCGATCGCCAACGACGTCGCCAAGTATTTCGCCATCATCCCGGCGATGTTCGCCGTGTTCTACGTCGCGCCCGGCCAGTCGGCAGGCCCGCTGCAGGCGCTCAACATCATGCATCTGGCGACGCCGCAGAGCGCCATCCTGTCGGCGATCATCTTCAACGCGCTGATCATCGTCGCGCTGATCCCGCTGTCGCTGAAGGGGGTGAAATACCGCGCCATCGGCGCCGGCGCGCTGCTCACCCGCAATCTTCTCGTCTACGGCCTTGGTGGCATCATCGTGCCGTTCGCCGGCATCAAGGCGATCGACCTGATCGTCACGGCTCTTGGCCTGGCATAGGAACCCATTCCGATGTTCAAGCAACTCAGACCCGCGATCGTCATGATCGTTTTCTTCACGGTGCTGACCGGCCTCATCTATCCGATCGGCATGACCGGCATCGCGCAGGCGCTGTTTCCCAGCCAGGCCAATGGCAGCCTGATCGAAAAGGATGGCAAGGTTATCGGCTCCGAACTGATCGGCCAGGGCTTCGCCAGCGACCGCTATTTCCACGGGCGGCCATCGGCAGCCGGCGACGGCTACAACGCCGCCTCCTCCGGCGGCTCGAATCTCGGGCCGACCAATGCGAAGCTGATCGAACGCATCAAGGCCGACGCCGACAGGCTGAAGGCCGAGAACCCGAACGCACCGGTTCCGATGGATCTCGTCACCACGTCTGGCAGCGGCCTCGATCCCGAGATCAGCCCAGAGGCGGCCTATTTCCAGGTGCCGCGGGTTGCCAAGGCCAGGGGCATCGCTGAAGCCAAGGTGAAAGCGCTTGTCGACGGCCATGTCGAGGATCGCGAGCTGGGCTTCATGGGTGAGCCGGTGGTCAATGTGCTGGCCCTCAACATGGGGCTCGACGATCTCAAATAATAAGCACCCGCGCCGGGGATCGACACGATCCCCGGTGCAATCCATGATTGGACTTGATGCCGGACGACAGGATCAACTTCGAGAACAGACCTTCTCCCGACGCGCTGCTCGAGCACGCGGAGCGGGAGGGGCGCGGCCGTCTGCGCATCTTCCTTGGCGCGGCGCCCGGCGTCGGCAAGACCTACGAGATGCTGTTGGCAGGCCGCGCCCGGCGCGCCGACGGCATCGACGTCGCGATCGGCGTCGTTGAAACGCATGGCCGCAAGGAAACCCAGGCGGTGGTCGAAGGCTATGAGGTGATCCCGCGCCGCGAGGTCGAATACAGGGGCCGCGTCCTCGACGAGATGGACATCGACGCCATCCTGAAACGGCGGCCGGAGCTGGTTCTGATCGACGAGCTCGCGCACACCAACGGGCCCGGCAGCCGTCATCCCAAGCGCTATCTCGATGTTCAGGAAATCCTGTCACAGGGCATCGACGTCTACACCACGCTCAACATCCAGCATGTCGAAAGCCTGAATGACGTCGTGGCGCAGATCACCCGCGTCAGGGTGCGCGAAACCGTTCCGGATTCCATCATCGACGAGGCCGACGACATCGAGGTCATCGACCTCACCCCGGACGACCTGATCAAGCGGCTGCATGAAGGCAAGGTCTATTTCCCGCAAACCGCTCAGCGCGCGATCGAGAACTATTTTTCGCCTGGCAATCTGACGGCGCTTCGCGAGTTGGCGCTGCGACGCACCGCGCAGCGCGTCGATGAACAGCTCCTCAGCCATATGCAGTCCCACGCCATTCCGGGACCGTGGGCGGCCGGCGAGCGGGTCCTTGTCTGCGTCGACTCGCGTCCGGACGGGAGCGCTCGTATCCGCTACGCGCGCCGGCTCGCCGATCGCCTGCGGGCGCCATGGACGGCGCTGCATGTCGACACGCCTCGCCTGGCCGGCATGTCCGAAGAGGACAAGGACCGGCTGGCGACAAACCTGCGCCTTGCCGAACAGCTCGGCGCCGAGGTGGCGACCATCCCGGGCCAGAACGTCGCCCAGGACATCGTGCGCCATGCGACGGCGAACAACTTCACCCATATCGTCATCGGCAGGCCGACCCGCTCGCGCTGGCGGGAACTGATCGAGGGCTCGCTCACCTATGACCTGATCCGCAATGCCGGCGACATCAGCGTCCATGTCATTTCGGGCAAGGAGCGCGATGCCGACATGCCGTCGGCACGGGTGAAGGCCGCGTCCGAGCAGAAGCCCTTCCAGATCTGGCCCTATCTGTTCTCGACGGCCTATGTCGCCGGCGCGGTGGCCGTCAGCTCGATTCTCGATCAGTTCCTCGATGTCCGCAATCTGGCCAGCGTCCTGCTGCTGGCGGTGCTGACTTCGGCGGTGACGTTCGGACTCTGGCCGGCGCTCTACGCTTGTTTCCTGAGCGCGCTTGCCTTCAACTATTTCTTCCTCGAGCCGCGCTATACGTTCACGATCAGGGATCCGGAGAGCATCGTTGCCTTCGCGGTCTTTCTCGTTGTCGCTGTCATCGCCAGCAATCTGACGGCGCGCGTCCAGCGCCAGGCGGTCGCCGCCCGCTCACGCGCGCGAGCCACGCAGGACATCTACTCGTTCTCCAAGAAGCTCGCCGGCGCCGGCACGCTTGACGACGTGCTGTGGGCCACCGCCTTCCAGATCGCCTCGATGCTGAAAGTGCGCGTGGTGCTGCTTCTGCCCGAGAATGGAACGATCACCGTCAAGGCCGGCTATCCGCCGGACGATACGCTCGCGGAGGCCGACATCGCGGCGGCCCGCTGGGCCTGGGAACATGACCGCCCCGCCGGCCGCGGCGCCGATACGCTGCCCGGCGCGAAGCGCCTCTATCTGCCCTTGCGAACAGGCCGGACAGCGGTCGGCGTCGTCGGCCTCGACAACGACAAGCAGGGCCCTTTGCTGACCCCCGAGCAGCAGCGCCTTCTCGACGCGCTTGCCGATCAGGCGGCGGTCGCCATCGAACGCATCCAGCTTGTCGCCGATGTCGACCGCGCCAGGCTGGCGGCGGAAGCGGACCGGCTGCGCACAGCGCTGCTTACCTCGATCTCCCATGACCTGAAGACGCCGCTGGCCGCCATCATGGGTGCCGCCGGCACGCTGCGGGAATACGCGGCCGCCCTTCCCGAAGAGGACCGCGCGGAACTCCTGTCGACGGTGGTCGACGAATCGGAGCGGCTCAACCGCTTCATCGCCAATCTGCTCGACATGACCAAGATCGAGTCCGGCGCCATGGAGCCGAACTACGCTCTCCATTATGTCGGCGATATCGTCGGCTCGGCGCTCGATCGCGCTCGCAAGATCACCGGCGAGCACCGCATCGACACCGACATTCCGCCGGACTTGCCGATGCTGCGCCTCGACCCGGTGCTGTTCGAGCAGGCGCTGTTCAACCTCCTCGACAATGCCGCCAAATATTCCGCGCCCGGCTCGACCATCCGCCTGCAAGGCTGGGTGGACAACGGCTCCGTCATCCTGCAGGTCATGGACGAGGGACCAGGCATCCCGCCAAACGACCTCGAACGGATCTTCGACACCTTCTACCGGGTGCGCAAGCGCGACCAGGTCCGCGCCGGCACCGGTCTCGGCCTGTCGATCAGTCGCGGTTTCGTCGAGGCCATGGGCGGCAGGATCTCGGCGACGAACCGCACCGACCGGCCCGGCGCGATCTTCACCATCCGCATGCCGGTGCAGGAAATTCCGGACCTTGCCGTCGCCAAAACGGATGACGCCGCATGACCGGTCAGAACGTCAGCATCCTGGTCGTCGACGACGAGCCGCCGATCCGCAAGCTGCTTCGGGTCGGCCTCGGCAGCCAGGGCTATGCCGTATCGGAGGCACCGAACGCCAAGGCAGCGATCGAGCTCATGCAGGCGCAGCGGCCCGACCTGATCCTGCTCGATCTCGGCCTCCCGGGCATGACGGGCCTCGAACTGCTCGGCAAATGGCGTGACGACGGCCTCGACATTCCGGTCGTCATCCTGTCGAGCCGCACCGACGAGGCCGGCATCGTCCAGGCGCTCGAGATCGGCGCCGACGACTATGTGACGAAACCCTTCGGCATGAACGAGCTCGTCGCCCGCATCCGCGTGGCGCTGCGCCACAAATTCCAGCAGCAGGGCGAGAAGCCGGTGTTCCAGGCCGGCGACCTTTCGGTCGACCTGGTGAAGCGCATCGTCAAGGTCGAGGGCAAGGAAGTAAAACTGTCGCCGAAGGAATACGATATCCTGCGCATGCTCGTGCAGTATGCCGGCAAGGTTCTGACCCATCAGTTCCTGCTGAAGCAGATCTGGAACGAGTCGACGGACGTGCAATATCTCAGGGTCTATGTCCGCCAATTGAGGCAGAAGATCGAGAAGACACCGGACCAGCCGCGCTACATCATCACCGAGACCGGCGTCGGCTACCGTTTGCGCGAGGTCGATTGAAGGAACCGAGCGGTGGGCATCATCCAACCGATCGTGGCTGTGCCGCGAGATCGGTTGCTTGAACCATGGTAGATCCGCACAGACACCCTATATTACGGCAAGGTTTTGTTTTTCGTGCGGGAAGGAAGCGATGTCGCATCCTCGGCTATCGGCGGCTTTGATTGCCGCGGCTTTGTCGACTGCCGCCCTTTTGGGCGCGGCTTCATATGCCTCGGCGCAGGTCGTCATCCCCACAGACCGCAACGCCCTGATCCAGCAAAACGAGTTGCAGGCGCTCCGGAACCAGCTGCAGCGACGACAGTTCCAGCAACAGCAGCAGCTTTACCGCGAGCAGGACCGGCAGATCGTTCCGAAGGCTCGCCCTGAAGTGCCGATCGTCAAGCAGAATTGCCAATCTCAGGTTATCGGCACCACGATTTCGCGCGTCTGCCGCTGACATTTTTCTTTTTTCGGTTTACTTAGCCGACTTACTGTCGGCAGCGCGCCGCCTTGCATGGGCGGCGGTTTTGGGATTTGCAGGAGCGAGATTTTTGCCGTGCGGATAGCGTACGGCAGGAATGCCGCTTTGATCGGATTTTGGGATGGCAGCAGCCAAGAAGAAAGCAGTACGCAGGGCAAAGAAGGGAGAGCGGATCCGCCAGGTGGCGGCCATCCCCTTTCGCCTACGCGGCGACGGCCAGCTTGAAGTCTTGCTGGTCACCTCGCGCACGACCAAACGTTTCATTGTGCCCAAGGGCTGGCCGATGAAGGGCAAGAGCGGGCGCAAGGCGGCCGCGATCGAGGCCCAGGAAGAGGCGGGCGTGCTGGGCAAGGCGCTGAAGCAGCCTGCCGGCGGCTACTCCTATTGGAAGCGCATGGCCAGCCGTTTCGTCCGTGTCGACGTGGTCGTCTACCTGCTCGAAGTCAGCGAGGAGATGGCCAACTGGCGGGAGGCCGTGAACCGTCAGCGGGCTTGGCTGCCGGCGGCCGATGCGGCCCTGCTGATCGACGAGCCCGAGCTTTCCACGCTGCTGAGGGATTTGACGGCCTTGGCGACCGATCCGGCGTAAGACGATGGCCTGGCGCAATTCCACGAAAGTGTGACACGGCATCCGTCAGGAATTCCGTCAAAACAAAGAGATAGATTGGTTCGCCGTTTCCGTGGAACGGTGAAACGCTCTAATCGGAGTCGCCAGGAAACGGCCGTGCCGGGGTGCCGCTATAAGCCCACAGCCATTCTTTGGGCAGAGGTCCCTTGTTGCGGTCGCTCTCCTGTGATTGCTCCCAGGCATGCGCCAGTATGCCTACCGAGCGCGACAGCACGAAGAGGCCGCGCGTCAGTGGCGGCGGGAAGCCTAGCTCGCCATAGATGACGGCCGTGGCGCCATCGATGTTGAGCGGGATCGTCTTGCCCTTGCGTGTCGCCACCTCCGCCTCGATCGCCTCGGCAATGTCGGCAAAGCGCCCGCTGACGACGCCGCGACCGGCGAAGTCGCGCGTCAGTTCGATGAGGCGCGGCGCCCGCGGATCGATCGGGTGGAAGCGATGCCCGAGGCCGGGCACGTAGCCCTTTTCCTCGGCGAAGAACCGGTCGAGCCGCGCACTCACCGCTTCGGCGAGGCTCGCGCCACCATCCATTGCGGCGGCGATGTTGCCATAGAAGGAAAGCGCCTGCTCGCCGGCCCCGCCATGCACGTCCCCCAGCACATTAATGGCGGAGGCCATGGCGTTGTTGATGCCGACGCCGCAGGTCGCCGCCATGCGCGCGATCGCGATCGACGGCGCCTGCGGGCCGTGGTCGACGGCGGCCCCGAGCGCGATGCCGAGCAGCGCCGCCTGATCATCGCCCGGCAATTCGCCGCGCAGCATCAGCCAGATCATCGCCGGAAAGCTGACCCGGCCGATCAGATCCTGGATCTGGTAGCCGCGCAGCCGGATCACGCCGGGCTGCATCTCGATGATGCCGGTCCGCCACCACTCCTCGCCGCGGTCGCGGCCGGTCCTTTTGTCCGCGCTCATGCCCGCGCCCTCCCCTTGCCGCGCGCCGGCAAGCTGGCGAACACGTCGTCCATATGCGCGCCAAGACGTGGCGGGGGGCCGGCTGGCACGGGAGCCGCACCGTCGACCATAAAGCCGCCGCGCACCACCGTGAGCGGCTTGTCCATTCCGGGTATCTCCTGGAAGCGCGCCGTCATGCGGCGCTCGGTGACCTGGCGTTCCTGCAGCACTTGCGGGATCGTCAGCACCCGCCCGGCCGGCACGCCGGCGCGGTTGAGCTTTTCTTCCCAGACCGCCGCAGCAGCGCCGGCAAGCGCGTCTTCGATGAGCGGCTTCAGCGCTGCCCGGTTCTCTTTGCGCGTCTCGCGCTCGGCGAAGCGCGGATCCGAAGCCAACTCTGGGCGGCCGATCAAGCCGCAAAGGATGACGAACTGCTCCTGCTTGTTGGCGGCGATGTTGAGCAGGCCCTCGCCGGTGCGGAACGCGCCGGAGGGCGCGGCCGTCATGTTCTCGTTGCCCATGGCTTGAGGCTGGACGCCCGCCGTCAGATAGTTCGACACCGGCCATCCTAGCGCCGACAGCGTGCATTCGAGCATCGACACGTCGAGGAAGGCGCCTTCGCCGCTGGTCTTCTGCCGCACCAGCGCCGCAGCGATGGCGAAGGCCCCCACCAGCCCGCCCAGCGTGTCGGCGACCGGATAGCCGACGCGCAGGGGCGCCGTTTCCGGCGTGCCGGTGATGCTCATGATCCCGGACAGCCCCTGGATGATCTGATCATAGGCCGGGTTGCCGCGCATCGGGCCGGTCTGGCCGAAACCCGATATCGCGCAATAGACGAGGCTTGGCCGCACCTTCTTCAGCTTCTCATGGCCGAGGCCGAGCCGATCCATCACGCCGGGCCGGAAATTCTCGACCAGTGCGTCCGCCGTGGCGACCAGGTTGAGGAAGCGCTCGCGGTCGGCCTCCTGCTTCAGGTCGAGCACCACCGATCGTTTGCCGGCGTTCTGCGCCAGGAAGGATGCACCCATGCCGGCTTTGTTGAGCTCCGGCGAGGCGCCAAGCTGGCGCGCGAGATCGCCGCCCGGCGGCGCCTCGACCTTGATGACGTCGGCGCCGAGCAGCGCCAGCTGGTAGGCGCAGTAAGGACCTGCCAGCACATTGGTGAGGTCGAGGACGCGGATGCCGGAAAGCAGGTCTGTCATGATGCTCCAGATCGGTCAGGCATCGCCCGGCACATGCTCTGGTCCGCGCGTGCGCCGGCGTTCGATCCAGGCCCAGATATGCGGGCCGACCAGACCGATGAAGGCGAGCGTTAAAAGCGTCAGCGAGAGCGGGTGCCGGTAGAACACCGTCCAGTCGCCATTGGCGATCGTCATCGCCCGGCGGAACTGCGTCTCGGCGAGCGGCCCGAGGATCATGCCGATGATGACCGGCGCCGTCGGAAAATCGAAGCGGCGCATCAAGAAACCCGCCGCGCCCAGCAGATAGAGGATGATGAGATCGATCGGCGACTGCGAGATGCCGTAGGTGCCGACGGTGGCGAACACCAGAATCCCGGCATAGAGCTGCGGCGCCGGGATCTTGAGCAATCGTACCCATAGGCCGATCAGCGGCAGGTTGAGGATGACGAGGATGACGTTGGCGATGAACAGACTGGCGATGAGGCCCCAGACGAGATTGGCCTGCGTCGTCAACAGCAGCGGTCCGGGATTGATGCCGTAGCTCTGGAAGGCCGACAGCATGATCGCCGCCGTTGCCGAGGTCGGCAGGCCAAGCGTCAGCATCGGCACCAGCACGCCGGCAGCCGACGCGTTGTTGGCAGCCTCCGGCCCGGCGACGCCTTCGATGGCGCCGACCGTGCCGAACTCCTCCTTGTGCTTGGAAAGCTTCTTTTCGATGGCATAGGAGAGGAAGGTCGGGATCTCGGCCCCGCCGGCGGGCAGGGCGCCGATCGGGAAGCCGATTGCCGCGCCCCTGAGCCACGGCTTCCACGAGCGCGCCCATTCGGAAGCAGTCATGTAGAGCGAGCCCCTCAGCGGCACGATCTCGTCCTTCCCGGCATAGCGGCGCGAGGCCACGTAGAGAGTCTCGCCGACCGCAAAGAGGCCGACCGCGACGATGATGACGTCGACGCCGTCGAGCAACTCGCCCATGCCGAAGGTGAAGCGCGGCTGCCCGGTCTGCAGGTCGACGCCGATCATGCCGATGACGAAGCCGACGAACAGGCTGGTAAGCCCACGCACAGAGGACGAGCCGAGCACCGCCGAAACGGTGATGAAGGCGAGCACCATCAGCGAAAAATATTCCGCCGGCCCGAAAGCCAGCGCCAGCTTGACCACGATCGGCGCCAGGAAGGCGACGCCCAGCGTGCCGATGGTCCCGGCGACGAACGAGCCGATCGCGGAAGTCGCAAGCGCCGCGCCGCCGCGGCCCGAACGCGCCATCCGGTTGCCCTCGAGCGCGGTGACGATGGTGGCGCTTTCGCCCGGTGTATTGAGCAGGATCGACGTCGTCGAGCCGCCATACATGGCGCCGTAATAGATGCCGGCAAACAGGATGAAGGAAGCTTCCGGCGCCACCTGGTAGGTGATCGGCAAAAGCAGCGCGATGGTCAGCGCCGGCCCGAGGCCGGGCAGCACGCCGATCGCGGTTCCGAGCGTCGTGCCGAGCAGGCACCACAAGAGATTGGTCGGCGTGAAGGCGACCGCAAATCCGTGCGCGAGATAACCGAGGGTGTCCATCGTCCTCAGCCCCTTCCGATGCCGACGAGGGCGCTGATCAACGCGTTGAGCTGGTTCTCGATCAGGCCGGCCCCGATGTTGACGCCGAGCGCTCTGGCGAATCCGAAATAGGCCGCCAGCGCCAAGATCAGGCCGAGCAGCGCATCGCGCAGCGGATGCCGGCTGCCGAAGCCGAAGCAGACCAGCACGAACATGATCACCGAGGCGGCTGTGAAGCCGAGCGGCTGGATCAGCACGAGATTGGCAACGAGCCCCGCGACCACGAAACCCATCGCCTTCCAATCGGTCGGCGTCTCCTTTTCCTCGTCCGGCTGCCAGCCGCCACGCAGGGCGGCAACGATGAGCAGCAGCGACAGGATCACGATGCCGGCCATGGTCATGTAGGGGAAGACCTTCGGGCCGACCTTGGAATAGAGCGGCGAAACCGGGATCGCCAGGGTCTGCCAGGCAACGGCCCCGGCGCAGGCAAGAAGCCCGACGCCGATCAGCAATTCGGGTATGGCAAGGCGCGGCGGTGACGCCTGCTGGTCGCTGGTGCTCATGATCTCCTCCCCGGAAGCCGGCCTTCCACTGCCGGCTTCGCCGCAGTTTCATTGAACCGTCGCATATCCGCTGTCTCGAAGAAGGCGATGCAGCCTCCTTCGAGATCAGGCAGGAGGCGATCAGGCGAGGCCGAGATCCTTGAGGATCGCGCCGATGCGTGTCGTGTCCTCGGCGACGAACTTGGCATAATCGTCGCCGGTCAGCAGAATCGGCGTCCAGTTGCGGTTCTTGCACTCGGTCGCCCAGGCCTCGCTCTTCGCCATGGTCTCGACCATCTTGATCATCGCCGCCTTGTCTTCGTCGGAAACGCCGGGGGGTGCAAAGACGCCGCGCCAGTTGAACAATTCGACGTCGATGCCGGCCTCTTTCAATGTCGGCGCGTCGATGCCTTCCTGGCGCTTGTCCGACGAGATCGCCAGCAGCCGGAGCGCGCCCGCCTTGACCTGCTCGGAGAATTCGCCATAGCCGGAAATGCCGGCCGCGACCTGGTTGCCGAGCAGCGCCGACAGCGCCTCGCCGCCGCCGGCGAACGGCACATAGGACAGGTTGGCGGCAGGCACGCCGGCCGTCTTGGCGATCAGGCCGAAAAGGATGTGGTCGGAACCGCCGGCCGAACCGCCGGCCACCGGAACCTTCGTCGGATCCGCCTTCAGCGCCGCGACGAAATCATTAGCCGTCTTGAACGGCGAGGCTGCCGGCACCACCAGCGCCTCGAACTCGCCGGTGAGGCGCGCGATCGGCGTCACTTCGGTGAGATTGTTGGCGGCCTTGTTGGCGATGATGGCGCCAACCATGACCATGCCGGCAACCATCAGCGCATTGCCTTTGCCCTTCCACTGGTTGACGAATTGCGGCAGGCCGACCGTGCCGCCGGCGCCGCCGACATTGGTGATCTGCGAGCCGGAGATCAGCTTTTCGGAGCGCAGCACCTGATCGATCGTGCGCGCGGTCTGGTCCCAGCCGCCGCCGGGGGCCGCCGGCACGAAAATTTGGATTTGCGGGGCGTCCTGCGCAAAGGCGGGTCCGAAATGCAAAGCCGCGAAGCCGGCGGCGGTGGTCGACAAGAATCTGCGTC
Organism: Mesorhizobium sp. M1A.F.Ca.ET.072.01.1.1; assembly: GCF_004023325.1. Classification (NCBI taxonomy): domain Bacteria; kingdom Pseudomonadati; phylum Pseudomonadota; class Alphaproteobacteria; order Hyphomicrobiales; family Phyllobacteriaceae; genus Mesorhizobium; species Mesorhizobium sp. M1A.F.Ca.ET.072.01.1.1. The sequence goes on from NZ_RZSF01000067.1 coordinate 22,989, forward strand.
TGTTCAGCATGGAATTCCTCCAAATCACGACACCTCCTCCGGTGCCTGCCAAGACGTGGCCTGAATTAAGACCCGCATTTGAGTTCAAGCATTTGTTACCGCGTTCTGTCAACGGGAATGCCATTCTGCTGGACAGAACGCATAGGATCGGACTAAATCCGCATGTCCAGGGTCATTCCCGGATGGGCGACCACCATGAAAATCGTCACCGCAATGACAGACCTCCCTCCAAGCCAGGCTCCGGCCGACGGCGTTGCCGCGCTCGACCGGGCAATCGCCATCCTCGACGCGTTCACCATTGCCGACCGGTCGCTCGGCCTCGCCGAAATCGCGGCCCGAACCGGTCTCTACAAGAGCACGATCCTTAGATTGGCCAACTCGCTGATGCGCGGGCAATTGCTGGAGCGCCTGGAGGACGGACGCTATCGCATCGGACCGGCGACCTTTAGGCTTGGCGCGCTTTACCAGCGCTCGCTCGTGGCGATGGATATCCTGTTGCCGATCATGCGCGATCTCTCCGAGCGGAGCTGGGAAAGCGTCGCCTTCTATGTCCGCTCGGGCGACGTCCGCACCTGTCTCTACCGAGTCGAGTCCAAGCACCCGATCCGCTACACGATACGGGAAGGTGACGTGCTGCCCTTGCTGGTTGGTTCGGGCGGCCGGGTGCTGGCCGCTTTCTCGGGAGAGCAGGGCGAGCCTTACGAGACGATCCGGAAAACCTATAGTTACATTTCAATCGGTGACCGCGATCCACAGACTGCCGGCATCTCCGCCCCTGTCTTCGGGCCGGGACGGACACTGCTCGGCGTGCTCACGCTCGCCGGTCCGAACACGCGGGTCGACGCGGCCTTCCTCACCCGCATGAAGCGGCCGCTGCTCGAAGCTGCCGCCCGCGCCACCCGCGCTTTTGGCGAAGATGCATCCATGCTGGATGCGGCAAGCCTCGACACGCCGCCGGAGCCCACAACGGATCCGGGTTTTGGCGAGCATCAAATTCGAGTTTCCGGCACGCAGCAGGCCAATGTCGCCGAGCTTCGGGCAGGTGGACGCTCAAGCGACGGTTAGCACTTGCCAATCGCGTCCCTTGGCACCAATCTCGGCTCAAAGGGCCGCCCATCGGGTGGATGGCGGCGCGATAGGGTTTTTGCCATGACCCGCGATCAGATGCTCGCCCACCTCCGATCCGCCGACGCCGCAGCGCGCGAGGCGGCGGCGCACGGTCATCATCCTTTCGGAGCGGTGCTGGTCGGCCCCGACGACGCGATCCTCATGCGCCAAGGCAATATCGACACCGTCCATCATGCCGAAACCGAACTTGCGCGACGCGCGGCGGCTGCCTATTCGCCGGAGTTTCTCTGGACCTGCACGCTCGTCTCAACCGGCGAGCCCTGCGCGATGTGCACCGGAACGCTCTACTGGGCCAATATCGGCCGGCTGGTTTACGGCTTCGAGGAGACCAAGCTTCTCGCGCTCACCGGCGATCACGCGGCGAATCCGACGATGAGCCTTTCTTCGCGCGCCGTGCTCGATTCCGGCCAGAAAAAGATCGAGGTGTTTGGCCCCTTCCCCGAAGTCGCGGACGAGCTGCTCGCACCACACCGCGATTTCTGGAAGCGCTGACGTGGAAGCGGATGTCGGGGACGGGCCCGCAAGATATCGTGACCGACTCCGCCCTAGGCTTCCGCCCTCTAGGCTCTGCTTGACTCACACATATCTCACTGGTTATACGTCAATCAATAGCCATTGAGTTATCGATCCCGATGACGAACGCACACGATATGCTCTTCCGGACGCTTGCCGATCCGACAAGGCGCGCCATCTTCGAGCGTCTGTGCCGGCAAGGCGAGCAGACGGTCGGCGCACTGACGGCTGAGGCGGGTGTCTCGCAGCCGGCGGTGTCGAAACATCTCGGCCTGCTCAAGCAAGCCGGACTGGTGCGCGACCGCCACGAGGGTCGCCAGACCCATTAC
>NZ_RZSF01000680.1:0-747 GCF_004023325.1 Mesorhizobium sp. M1A.F.Ca.ET.072.01.1.1
CTGAAGACCGTGGCCGAATTCTCGACCGCGGCGGGAGTCTCCTCACCGACGATTCTGCGTTTCGTCGCCAGGTTGGTTGCCACGGCCGCGACATGCTGTCCGCGCCGGGCTCGCACGCCGCAGGGAGAAGGCTCGCAACGTGCGTGCTCAACCGCGCGATCTCGGAAAAGGGCATCTACCCGGCCGTTGATCCGCTCGATTCGACCTCGCGCATGCTCGACCCGATGGTTGTCGGCGAGGAGCACTACCAGGTCGCCCGCCAGGTGCAGTCGATCCTGCAGCGCTACAAGTCGCTGCAGGACATCATCGCCATCCTTGGCATGGACGAGCTGTCGGAAGAGGACAAGCAGACCGTTGCCCGCGCCCGCAAGATCGAGCGCTTCCTGTCGCAGCCGTTCTTCGTCGCCGAAGTGTTCACCGGCTCGCCCGGCAAGCTGGTCGACCTTGCCGACACCATCAAGGGCTTCAAAGGCCTTTGCGCCGGCGATTACGACCATTTGCCCGAAGCCGCCTTCTACATGGTCGGCGGCATCGAGGAAGCGGTCGAGAAGGCGCAGCGCCTGGCGGCTGAAGCGGCGTAAAGAAGCGAATAGCGAATAGGGAGTAGCGAATAGGGATCAGTGGGCCGGCCGAGTTTTTCACTACTCGCTACCCGCTATTCCCTACTCGCTAGATTGGCATGGCTGAAGCTTTCAAGTTCGAACTGGTCTCGCCGGAGAGGCTGCTCGTTTCCGAGCAGGTCGAGTC
>NZ_RZSF01000681.1:0-742 GCF_004023325.1 Mesorhizobium sp. M1A.F.Ca.ET.072.01.1.1
AGATGACGGAGGCCGTGTTCGACCTCGCCGGCTTTGCCAAAGCTCATCCGGAGCGACAGAAGTTGATCGAGTCTGTCGCCACTCATCTCGTCCATTTCAAGCAGGGCGGTCCGAAGCTGGCTCTCGCGGCGATCGGCATCGGCAAAGAACCGCTCCAGCTGGCCGAATAGCGCGTCTGTACCGAGACTACTCGCCCGACCGTTCACGACCTGCCGTGTGGCATAGTCGGCCCCCGTTCGAGTTTCAGAACAGGCGCACTGCCTTGCCGACGAGATTAGAGCGGCTCGCCGTTTGCATGAAACGGCACGACACCCTGACAAGCAGGGCGGACCGTCTCCCAAACGAGAAAACGAGAAAACGGGGCAAACAAAAAAGCGGGGCAAGCCCCGGGGCAAGCCCGCTCTCTTTCAGTCCATCGTAAGAGGCCGCCGTCAGGCCGGCAGCAGCGCGCCTTCCAACGTGGTGAGCTGGCTGAGAAACTGCTCGGCCTTGCTGCGGGCCTCGTCGTCCTTGGCGTCGGCGGCGTCTTCCCTGGCTTCCTGGATGCGGCGGGCGAGATCAGCGCGGTCGATGTCGCCGACGGCGACCGCCGATTCGGCCAGCAGCGTGCAGCCGGAGGGCAGGATGTCGGCGAAGCCGCCGAACACGACGTAGCGCTCTTCCTTGCCTGCCGCGGTTTTCACCGTGACGACGCCGGGCTTGATCGTGGTCATGACCGTGATGGCGCAGCACGCTCCGGTCA
>NZ_RZSF01000682.1:0-740 GCF_004023325.1 Mesorhizobium sp. M1A.F.Ca.ET.072.01.1.1
CCTACAAGGCGCGCAAGGGCGCCGGCACCCCCAATATCGAGCTGGCCAGCGCCGGCGGCTCGACTAAGCGGTCCGGCGGACTGTTTGCGGCCTGGTTCGGCGGCGGCGACGACGAGGCCGACGACACCGCCGATGTCGCGAGTGCCCAACCCGCGCCCCAGCCGAAGGCTGTGAAGCAGGTGGCGGCCGCCAAGAGCGGCAACAGCGGCAGCCTGCCGGGCATCGCGATCGTCTCGCCGCAGGATGCCAAGCGCGCCAACATCCCGCAGATCGCCGATGACAGCTCGGACGATTCGCAACCGCAGCAGGACACGCCCGAAACCATCATTGCCGCGCTGCCGCCGAAGGAGGTTCCTCTGCCCGCCTTCGCGCCGAGGCCCAAGGCCGATGTCGGCCAGCAGACGGCTGAAAACGTGCCGTTCGCCGTGGCGGACGCCTCGGCCACGGCTGAGCAGGCGGTGGCGACGGCGCATGCTCCGGCCAACGTACCGTTCGGCATGGCCGCCGGCGCGGCGCAGGCCGCAGCCGATCCCGCGCAGGGGGCGTTCAACAATATTCCGCTGCCGACGAGGCGGCCCGATCTGCCGAGGGAACTTGCGCCCAAGGACAAGGGCGTGCTTCTGGCGCTGGCGGAAACCGCCTCGCAGGACAAGAGCGCGACCGATGCCTTCTCGGTGCTGCCGACCGCGCGGCCCGACACGGGCAAGCCGGATGAGATCAAGGCGGTGGTCGCGCTGGCC
>NZ_RZSF01000683.1:0-725 GCF_004023325.1 Mesorhizobium sp. M1A.F.Ca.ET.072.01.1.1
CCGTTTTGCTTTTGAGGTATTTCAGGGATGTCTTGCTGCGAACGGGTGAACCCGCCGCAGTGCGGCTTGTTGCCGGGCTTGGGGCAGAGTCAGGCGGTTTGCTTCAAGGCGGCTTCGGCGTCGCGCTTGATGCGCTTGACCATTGAGCGAAGGCCGTTGGCGCGCTGCGGCGACAGATGCTCGTCGAGGCCGAGCTCTTTCAGCGTCACTTCCGCATCGGTGTTCTGGATTTCACTGGCCGGCCGGCCCGAGAACAGCGCCAGCATGATGGCGACAAGGCCGCGCACGATGTGGGCGTCGGAATCGCCGCGAAAGCTGACCACCGGATCGACGCCTTCTCCCTGCTCGGTGGTCAGCCACACCTGGCTGACGCAGCCCGGCACCTTGTTGGCCGGTGTGCGTTCCGCCTCGGGAAACGGAGGCAGCGCCTCGCCGAGCTCGATGACATAGCGGTAGCGGTCCTCCCACTCGTCGAGCAGGGAGAAATCGTCGCGGATCGTTTCGATCGAGGTCGTCATTGCCCGCATATAGTGACCCGGCGCCGCCACGTCACGGAAAAAGAAAGACGCCGCGGGCGTCGAGAGGTCGGGCGGGCCCGCGGCGTTAGAGCATTTCCAGAAAAAGGAATCTCAGTTCTTCGCCGTCAGCATCACCGGGATGTTGACTTTGGCGGGCAGGACGATGTCCTCGGCGACGCTGCCGGTGGTCTCGCCAGACGTCTCCGC
>NZ_RZSF01000684.1:0-711 GCF_004023325.1 Mesorhizobium sp. M1A.F.Ca.ET.072.01.1.1
CCTCTGCCTGCCGCCACTCGTCGCGGCCATGGCTGGTCTCGGTCCGCTCCGCGACAGCGGGGGTGCTCCCGGCCAGATGTTGCTTGGCATGAACAACCCAATGCCGACGGTTGCCCTTAAGAGCGAGCAGGTAGTCGCCTCCCCGCTCGGTGATGGCCTCAGCCATGCGCGTGTGACAGTGGAGCGCATCGGCGGTGACCATTCTACCAGTAAGATCAATGAGTTCGACGACTTTGAGGGCAGCCTCGACCTCATTCTCGGCAGTGCCGGGCGATACCGCTGCCAGGCATAACCGTGTCTCGGTGGCGAAGGCCGACACCGTCAGAGGCGGACTGGCGGCAAGGCCCTTCTCATAGGCCCGCCGCAGCGCCTTACCGTCGAGGGCGACCACCTCCTGGCATGCCCGTGCAAAGCCTGCGGCAAAGGCTGCGAAGGCACGCCCGAAAGCCTCCGGATCCAGCAGCCGCAACAGCCGCGAGAAGGTGTCGTGACTGGGCGCCACCTCATACTCAATCAACCGCGACAGTGCCTGCCTGCGCTCTTGAGCAAACAACGAGAACTCTGTCGCGTTGTTTGCCCCGCACAGGCTTGCCGCGATCATCATCACGATCAGATCGCCAAGCCGATGCGTGGCGTTACCAGCGCGGGGGTCAGGCACGGCGCCGAAATAGCTTTCAAGGCTCGAAATGGCAGTCTCTCCCTCGTTAAGAC
>NZ_RZSF01000685.1:0-703 GCF_004023325.1 Mesorhizobium sp. M1A.F.Ca.ET.072.01.1.1
GGCCGGAGGCCGCCAGCAGGAACGCGGTGCCGCGCAGCAGCGAGAGGATCGGTCGGTAGGTTGCGAACATAGGCTGATCCGGCTGGTAATTTCGAAGCGCAGGTCTGTTTGAGGGTGCAGCTCTGGCAGTCGCTTTCAGGCTTTTCCGGGGCGGCTGGCCATGCAGCCAGGATTATCCGCGGCGAAACAGTGCCTCGGCGGCGGATTTGGTGGCGCCCCTGGCGGCCCGCTCAGCTTCCAGCCTAGCGATCTCTTCGCGCAGCAGGTCAATGCGCTCGGACAAATCATCGACAGACAGCAGCGACAGATCCTGTCCGATCTCGTGTGGGCGGGGCTTCTTCCTGGGTTCGTCGTCGAAGATCGCCATCGTCGCTTCTCCCTGATTTCACCATTTGCCTGATTTGGTAATGAGCATACATAGGGCAGGGATGCCGATGCAAACAGCCGGCCAGCGGCATGAGGAAACGGGACAATTCATGGCAAGCGGACAGCATATTCCGGCAAAGATGACGGCGATCGCAATCTCGCAGCCTGGCGGTCCCAGGGTGCTGAAGCCGGAGACGCGCGACGTGCCCACGCCCGGCCCCGGCGAGGTCCTCATCCGCGTGCACGCGGCCGGCGTGAACAGGCCCGACGTGCAGCAGCGCAAAGGCGCCTATCCGCCGCCGAGGCACTGTTTCGCCGCGGATAATCCTGGCTGCAT
>NZ_RZSF01000686.1:0-700 GCF_004023325.1 Mesorhizobium sp. M1A.F.Ca.ET.072.01.1.1
CCCCCACCCGCCATGACCGAGGATACGTTGCTGCCGCTGTCTTTTCCAGCCGTCGGACGCAAGAAGATCACAGCTGCGTTTGACGGCGGCCGCATCACATCGGATGGCGGCGTCATGCTTCTGGCGGCCGCCGAACGGCGTTTGCGACTGGCCGACCGGCTTGCGGCTGCGATCCACGATCCACGTGATCGAGCGCGCGTGACGCACGCCATGGCCGACATCCTGCGCGCCCGCATCTTCGCCATCGCCTGCGGTTATGAGGATGCCAACGATCTCAACCGGCTGCGCACCGATCCAGCCTTCAAGCTCGCCTGCGGACGGTTGCCCGATAGCGGGCTCGACCTGTGCTCGCAGCCGACGTGTTCGCGGCTGGAGAACCTGCCCGACATCAGGACCGTCATCCGGCTCGGCCGCGTGCTGGTCGATCTGTGGCTGTCGAGCTACGCCGCGCCGCCGAAAAGCGTCACGCTCGACGTCGACGATACGCTCGATGTCGTTCACGGCCATCAGCAGCTGTCGCTCTTCAACGCCCACTACGACGAGCGTTGCTTCCTGCCGATCCATGTCTATGACGCCGCCACCGGCCGCCCGGTCGCCATGATCCTGCGCCCCGGCAAGACCCCGACGGGCGAGGAGATCCGCGGCTATCTGCGCCGCCTCGTGCGCCGCATCCGCGCCCGCTGGCCGACCACCCGTATCC
>NZ_RZSF01000687.1:0-694 GCF_004023325.1 Mesorhizobium sp. M1A.F.Ca.ET.072.01.1.1
GACCGGCGCAGCCTGGCGAATGGGAGGCAGGGCTTCCGCCGGCGGAGCCGGCTCCGGTGGCGGCAAATCCTCCGCAGGCTGACGCTGCGCCTCACCCTCATCCTCTCCCCGTGAAGAACGGGGAGAAGGGGGCGTCGGCGTTGGCGCTTCTTCCTTCTCCCCGGCACTATACGGGGAGAAGGTGCCGGCAGGCGGATGAGGCGCGGCGCCGACCTCTAAAGATGGCTCGATAGAAGGTGCCTCGCCCGGTGGAACTTCGATCGGCGCTGGCGCCTCGGCCGGGACTTCGCTGGGCGTCGTCGGCACTTCGACGGGCACCGGCACCGGCTGCGGCTCCGGACGCGAAGGCTCGATCTCCGGCTCGGCCGGCGCGGGTGCAGGCACCTCCTGCGGTGCCGGCGCGGGCACCGGCTCAGGTGCAGGTTCGGGCGGAGCGGGCACTTCCACCGGTGCCGGTGGCTGCGGCTGCTCCGGGGCGGGCCGCGGCTCTTCTTCCGGCTGGGGCTGCGGCAGCGGCTCCGGCTCGGATGGAACGACCGGCTCCGGTGCCGGCGGGATGACGGGTTCCGGCGCCGGCGGAATGTCCGGTGCGGGTTCGGGCTTCGGCTCCTCAGGAACCGGTTGGGGCGCAGGTCCTGCCTCCCCCTCGATGGGGGAGGTCCCGAGCGCAGCTCGAGGGTGATTGGCGCCGGCG
>NZ_RZSF01000688.1:0-692 GCF_004023325.1 Mesorhizobium sp. M1A.F.Ca.ET.072.01.1.1
GCTTCCGTCAACTGCTCGGCCTTGGCCGCGACGATCTCCGCGCGCTCGTCCGACATCAGCCCTGCGATCGGCATTTCGACGAGCGCCAGTTCCTTGCCCTTGGAGTAGAGCACGACGCCGCCGCCGACCTCGCTCAGCCGGTTGACGGCTAAAGCCATGTCCTCCTTGTTGGTTCCGACGGCGATGATGTGGTGCGCATCATGCGCCACGCTCGAGGCCATCGCGCAGTCTTCCATATAGCCGAACCCCGACACGAAGGCGTTGGTGACGCCGCCCGTGCCCCTGTGGCGTTCGACCAGGGCGATCTGGCAAATGTCGTTGCGGCGATCCATGGCGACCAGCCCGTTCTCGACGGGCAGGTCGGCCTCGAGCGCTCTGGTCGGCGCCTGGTTCTCGATAACGCCGATCACCCGCGCCCGCACCTCGTTGGCACCCTGTGGCGCGGCGATGTCAAAGTCAGAGGCCTTGAGCCTTTTGCCGAGGTTGACCGTGTTTTTCGCCGTCCCGGGATAATCATAGGCCGGAATGTCGATCTCGAGCTTGCCGGCTTTCGCCAGTCTGACGCCGCGGCCATAGACCTCGTCTATCGTCATCTGGGCAAGATCGGACACGATCAAAAGATCCGCCAGCCGCCCCGGCGCGATCGAACCGACCTCGCGTTCCAGCCTGAAATGCTGGGCGGTGTTGAGCGT
>NZ_RZSF01000689.1:0-688 GCF_004023325.1 Mesorhizobium sp. M1A.F.Ca.ET.072.01.1.1
CCTCACTGCGTTGCCTGATAAAGCTCCGCGGCCGCCTCCTTCAGCGCTCGCCTTCCGTCCGCCCTGAAATACATCATGTGGCCGCCCTCGACGACATCGAGGCGGATAGGCTTTGGTCGGAAAGCGGCGGAACCTGATTCACCAGATAACGCGAGGCGAGATAGGGCGTGACGAGGTCGGTGTAGCCGTTGACGATGACGACGCCGAGCGCGGGGTTGAGTGAACGCGCCCGCTGCAGATCATCCATCACGCCGGCATAGCCTTGCCGCGAGGTGCCGTAGTCCCAATTGTGGGTGACCTCGCCATTGAGCAGCCGGTAGCTGATGTCGGCGTGGAAATTGAGCTCGTCGCGGACATAGCCGACGAAGGCCGAGGTCAGCGCCGGCACACTGCGGTCGAGCACGGGATCGGGTCCTGCGATGCGTCCGCTCTCTGGCGCGATGTCGGCCGTGCCGATCATGCCGTCATACGGGCTCAGCACCTTGCCTTTGGCGCGGGCGAATTCTCGCGCGAACAGGCCGGTCGGGACGCGGGCGAAATTGTGCTGGACGAGCTCGAGCGGCAGTCCGGTGATATCAGCCACGCGCTGGCTCGCCAGCTTTCCGCCTTGTTCCAGCCCGCTGGTCAAAGCGGTGAGGTAGTCGCCCATGGCATAATGCTCGACCTCGGCGAGCCTTTCCCGCAACGC
>NZ_RZSF01000068.1:0-24851 GCF_004023325.1 Mesorhizobium sp. M1A.F.Ca.ET.072.01.1.1
GGCGAAGAACAGACCGCCGCGGAAACCGGAGCCGAGCGAGATCGCCGAGGCAGCAAGCTTCAGCACGAAGACGCTGGCCACCACGGGAAGCGCGTAGTTCATGGCGAACTCGCGGTGGAGCGCGCCGTGTCCGCTGGACAGCACCTGCGGCGTGACCAGCCCTAGCAGCCCGACAACGATGCCGCCGATGAAAGGTCTGACGGAAGCGTCGATCGCCAGCCGCACAAAGACGCGCTCGATAAGGCTTACCAGATGCATGATTGCGATGGACGCCGCCCCACCGAGCAGTCCCAGCAGCAGGAACGGCACATACTGGCTGGCGGTCAGCGTCGGCAGGCCGGAAAGTTCGAGCGGAAACGGCACGCCGCCGAACATCTCAGCCGTCAGCGAGGCGGCGATCGCCGCCGTCATGACCGGCGCCACATTGGCCACCGAGTAGATGCCGATGACCAGTTCGAAGCCGTAGAAGGCACCGGTCAACGGCGCGTCGAAAGCGGCAGCGATCGCGCCGGCGGCGCCGCAGCCGACCAGGATGCGCACGTCATTGCGGCGCAGCCGGAAGGCGCGCGCCAGCCGCGAGGCGATGCCCGAACCAACCTGCGTATAGCCGGCTTCCAGACCGACGGAGGCGCCGAAGCCGCTGGAGATCATGGTCTGGCCGACAATGATGAACGTATCGGTGAGCGACATGCGCCCACCGTAGAGCGCGTTGGCTTCGATCGGGTCGACAGGCGTTCTGAACTTCCGCCTTCTCAGCCAGATCACCGAAAGGCCGAGCAGCAGTCCCCCGATCGCCGGAAACATCGCCTTCACCGGACTGGCCAGCGAAAACATCGCTGAAAGACGCCCGCCCGGCTGCACGTCAAAGAGCAGGAAGTGCATGGCTTGCACCAGCGCGCTCATGCCGGTGACCAGGGCGCCCGCGATCATGCCGACCATCCCCGCCATCAGCACAATGACGATGCCGCGCGCCTCGAGCACGGGAATGGAATTGATCAGCACCGCCCGAAGCCGGCGGGCGTAGACTTGCGGTTCGTTTATGGCAGGCAACGGAGCGGCTCGCCGGTATGCGGAGGATGGATGCTGCCGCGCCTGATACGCCCGACGGCATGGAGTGGCAACCGCAATGCCGACCGCTTGTGGCGCCATTTTGGCGTTGCGTCGATTAGCGACGGTTGGGCCGGCTACCCTCGCTGCGAGAACGGGAAAATGTCACTGATCGAAGATGGTCAGCGGCCCGCAATCGTCCCTCGCGACGAAGGTCGCCAGCAGCTCCGCCGGCTCCGTTGCGCTCGCCTTCTCCGCGAACGATGCACCGTGCCCGGCGGCTCGAACCAGGTCTGTCCTTTGGCGGCAATTCCTCCGTCTGCCTCACACAGCCAGACGGAAGTCGGGCCGCCAGCCGAGTTCGCTGACGGCCTTGTCGGTCGCGACATGGCCGTTCGGCTCGGCGATGTTGAAGGCGCCCGGCGCACCGCGCTCGACGGCAAGCAGCACCGCATAAGCGGCGGCATCGACATGCAGCGCCGGGTCGGCGGCAGCGTCGGCTCCGGTGCCGGGACCATAGAGATGTCCATAGCGCAGCACGATGCCTGTCATGCTCGAGCCCTCGAGAACCTGGCGTTCGAGCGCGATCACGCCGCCGACGCTGATGCCGCGGCCGCCTTCGGCGCCGCTGTCGAGCGGATCGGTTTCGGCATGCGGCTCGGGTCCGGGCGCATAGGCCCAGGCGATGCTCTGCGCGATCAGGCGACGGGCGCCGGCCGACGTCGCGGCCTCGACCAGATTGCGGGTCCCCTCGTCGCGGACGCGCGCGTTTCCGACGATCGCCTCGCCCATCTTGTTAGGATCGAGTCCGGCCGGCAGATCGGTAAGCTGATGGATCACGACCTCCGGCTTCACCTCGGCGACCGCCGCAAGCAGGCCGCCTGCATCGAACACATCGATCACCACCGGGCTGGCTCCGATCGCGCGGAGCTCCTCGGCCTTCTCGGCCCGGCGCGTTGTCGCAGCTACCTGATGGCCGGCAGCGACCAGTTGCGGGATCAGGCGGCGGCCGATCGCGCCGGAACCACCAGCAAGAAAGATGCGATAGCCCATCGTCTTCCATTCCATCTTGCGATAATATCAGAGTTCGAACAACATATAAGAGCTCTTACATCATGCGCAAGCAGAAACCGGAAATTCCTGCCCCCGGCGAAGGCAAGCGCGGCGAGGAAGGTTATCTCGGCTACCTGCTGCGCCAGGCCGCCGGCGCCTACAGGCTGCGGGTCGAGCGGGCGCTGGATGAGTTCGGCGTCACGCAGCCGCAATTCGCGACGCTGACCATGCTGTCGGCCTATCCAGGCACCTCCAATGCCGACCTCGCCCGGCTCGCGGTGCTGACGCCGCAGACGGTGAGCGTGATCGTCGGCAATCTGGAAAAGGCCGGTTCCGTGGTCCGCAAGCCGCATGCGGTGCACGGGCGCATCCAGCACCTCGATCTCAGCGACAGCGGCCGTGCCTTGCTGAAGAAATGTCGCGAGCGCGTGCAGCGGCTTGAACGCCAGCTGACCGCCGGACTTTCGGCCAACGACGAGCGCGCCGTCCGGCGCTGGCTGGTCGCCGTCGCGATCGCGGGCGCGGCCGGTTAGATCGCAGCACCCCCACCCGCTTCATAGAGCGTCAGCTTCCGATCCCCAATGCCGAGCTCCGCCCAGCTCGCGCGCCATTCGGCTATGTGCGCTGACTTGAAATGCAACTCGAGCGCCGCACGATCCCGCCACGCTTCCGAGACATGGATCAGGCCGGGATCGAGAACATCCTGCGCATACGAATATGCCAGGCAGCCGGCTTCGGCGCGACTCGCTGAAATCATTCGTTCCATCGCCGGCCTTGCCTGCTCGAGCCTGTCGGGTGGCAGCCGAATCGTGCCGATGATGAGGAGCATGCGCCTTTCCTTTCGCCAGCCGGCTCAAATCCCGTAGCCTCTCTCCCACCTTCGCGCAAGCTTGACCGGTTAAGGTCGGGAGCCTGCCTTTGCGCTGGGCAAGTCTGGATTCGAGGACGATATGGCGATCAGCGAAACAATCCCGTCCGGCCTGGCGGCCAAGAACGGCCGCGACGTTTTCTTCGCGCTCGGCATCGTCGTCATCCTGGCGGTGCTGTTCCTGCCGATCCCGGCCTTCCTCATCGACATCGGCCTTGCCTTCTCGATCGCGCTCTCGGTGCTGATCCTGATGGTGGCGCTCTGGATCCAGCGGCCGCTGGATTTCTCCTCCTTCCCGACCGTGCTGCTCATCGCCACGATGCTCAGGCTCTCGCTCAACATCGCCACCACGCGCATGATCCTGTCGCATGGCAATGAGGGTACGCATGCCGCCGGTTACGTCATCTCGGGTTTCTCGAAGCTGGTGATGTCGAGCGACTTCGTCATCGGCCTCATCGTCTTCATGATCCTGATCGTGGTGAACTTCATCGTCATCACCAAGGGCGCCACCCGCATCGCCGAAGTCGGTGCGCGCTTCACCCTCGACGCCATCCCCGGCAAGCAGATGTCGATCGACGCCGACCTTTCCGCCGGAATGATCGACGAGAAGACGGCGCAGCTTCGCCGCCGCGAATTGGAAGAAGAATCCTCCTTCTTCGGCTCGATGGACGGCGCGTCGAAATTCGTGCGCGGCGACGCCATCGCCGGCCTCATCATCACCGCCATCAACATCGTCGGCGGCATCGCCATCGGCTATCTGCGCCACGGCATGGGCCTCGGCCAGGCGGCCGACGTCTTCATCAAGCTGTCGGTCGGCGACGGCCTCGTCACCCAGATCCCGGCCCTCATCGTCTCGCTCGCCGCCGGCATGCTCGTCTCCAAGGGCGGCACGCGGGGCTCCGCCAATCAGGCGGTGTTCGGCCAGCTCGGCGCGCATCCGCGCGCGCTCTATGTCGCGGCCTCGCTGCTCGTCATCCTCGGCCTTATGCCCGGTCTGCCGCTATTCCCGTTCTTTGCCCTTGCCGGCGCCATGGCCGGCCTCGGCTACGTCATCCCGCTGCGCCACAACCGCGCGCTGGCGGCAGCCGAAGCGCAGAAGAACAAGGAGAAGGCCGACAAGGTCGAGGAGGAGAAGAATTCGGTCAAGGCCTCGCTTGCGACTGCCGAGATCGAGCTGCTGATCGGCAAGCAGCTCTCGACCAGGCTGCTGGTCGCACATCAGGAGCTGGTGTTCCGCATGTCGAAGATGCGCAAGAAATTCGCCCAGCAATATGGGTTCGTGGTGCCGGAGGTGCGCGTTGCCGACGACTTCGCTATCCCGCCGAAGAGCTATCAGATCAAGGTCCACGGCACCGTCGTTGCCGAATACCAGATGCGCGTGGGCGAAATCATGGTGCTGCTTGGCACCCGCGGCGTGCCGGACATCCCCGGTGAGGAAATCCGCGAGCCGGCTTTCGGCATGCGCGCCTATTCGGTGCTGGAAACCTTCGCCGAAGATCTGAAGCGCGAGAACTACACCTTTGCCGACAACATGTCGGTGCTGCTCACCCACCTCTCCGAGGTGATCCGCAACAACCTGCCGCAGCTTCTGTCCTACAAGGACATGAAGGCGCTGCTCGAGCGGCTCGACCCCGAATACCGCAAGCTCGCCGACGAGATCTGCACCTCGCACATCTCCTATCCCGGCCTGCAGGCGGTGCTGAAGCTTCTGCTTGCCGAGCGCGTCTCGATCCGCAACCTGCACCTGATCATCGAAGCCATCGCCGAGATCGCGCCGCATGTGCGCCGCACCGAGCAGATCGTCGAGCATGTCCGCATCCGCATGGCGCAGCAGATCTGCGGCGATCTCTCCGAGGGCGGCATGCTCAAGGTGCTGCGCCTCGGCAACCGATGGGACCTCGCCTTTCACCAGAGCCTCAAGCGGGACGCCAAGGGCGAGGTGCGCGAGTTCGACATCGATCCGCGCCAGCTCGAGGAATTCGGCCAGGACGCCACCAAGGCGATCCGCAAGCATCTCGAAGCCGGCGAGCGCTTCGTGCTGGTCACCGCGCCGGACGCGCGGCCTTATGTGCGCATGATCATCGAGCGGCTGTTCACCACGCTGCCCGTGCTCAGCCACGTCGAGATCGCCAAGGGCGTCGAAATCAAGGTGCTCGGAACGATCTCGTGAACGCGCTCTCGCAAGGCGTCGTCATCGCCGCCTTCCTCGCCTTCTGCCGCATCGGCGCCTGTTTCATGCTGATGCCCGGCCTGTCGAGCGCCCGCGTGCCTCTCCAGGTCCGGCTGTTCGTGTCGATCGCCGCCACCGGCGGCCTGCTCGCCTTCCTCTGGGACCGCATCTATCCCTATGTCGACCCGCGCCCGCAGGTTCTGGTGCCGATGATCGTTTCCGAGCTTCTGGTCGGCGGGCTGATCGGCGCCATGACCAGGCTGTATATGGAAGCGCTGCGGTTCATGGGCTCCGCCATCGCCATGATGATCGGCTATGGCGGCTCAGGCGGCCCGGCGATCGAGGAGCCGGAGCCGCAGGCTGCGCTCGCCGCCATCATCTCGTTCTCGGCGCTGCTCCTGCTTTTCGTCTTCGACTTCGACCACGAGATCGTGCGCGCGCTGGTCGCCTCCTACACGGTTGCTCCGGTCAATGTATTCTTCAACCCGCAGGCGGCGCTGGTCGACGTCACCGACACGGTGTCGGACGCCTTCTTCCTGGTCATCCGGCTCGGCAGTCCCTTCGTCGCCTACGCCATTCTGGTCAATTTGACGATCGGCTTCGTCAACAAGCTGACGCCGCAGATCCCGGTGTATTTCATCTCGCTGCCCTTCGTCATCGCCGGCGGGCTGATCATCTTCTACTTTGCCATCGGCACCTTGCTGTCGTTGTTCGTCGACGGCTTTGTCGACCTGACGCTAGCGAGGTAGCCGCGATGGCCTCGCGCAAGGACAGACTGAAGAAGTTGGTCAAGGTGCAGGAGCAGTTGAAGGCGGTGCACGAAACCCGTCATGCCGGCTTCCTCTCCGCGGCCGCGGCGGCCGAATCGGAAGCAAAGGAACTCATCGGGCACTTCGACGCTGACAGCTCGCTGGCCGGCCTGTTCCCGGAACTTTACCATCGCCGGATTGCAAACGCGCTCGGCCAACAAAAACAGAATCTTGAAAGCGCCCGGGAGGAGGCGACGTTGATCGCCGCCGCGACCGCGCGGACCAACATGGTCGAGCGCGCCTATAGGGACGCTCGCCGCCGCGACGAGCGCGAACGCTCAGACCGCGAGCGGCTGGACCTCATTGCCCAGAAGCGGGGACATGACTAGGGCAATCAGGAAAAGCATGAAACGGTTGGGCTCGGCGACTTCGCCGTGGCCTCCCGTCCGGACTTGCGTCAAACCAAGGAGATAGAGCGGTGGATCCGGCGGGCGGCGAGCGAGGCTGTCAGGTGCCGGTCGCCGTCGTGCCGACCGACTTGGCCGCCCCGATCCGCTCCCAGCGCCTGCCATTGCCCTGCGCCTGCCGGGCGAAATAGTTGTAGGGCGTGCTGGACCAATCACGGACCGCGCTGGTGAGGTTGTCGAGCACCAGGTCGCCCTCGTTGGTGCGCACCGTCAGCACCGTGTGTCCCTCGCCGTGATAGCTTGCCACGGTCAACAGCAGCGCCGAGGCCGGCCAGCCGCGCTTCATCAGTTCGAGCTTCTTCAGTATCGCGATATCCTCGCAATCGCCGGACACGGTCGGCACGCGCCAGTCGTCGTTCTTGCCGACAACGGCTCGATCACTGACCTCGGTAATGCGTGAATTGACCGAAAGGTTGATCTCGTTCAATTGCGCGCTGAGCTGAGGCCGCAGGGCGACGACCTTTGTTCCGCCGGCCGTGCTGCAGAGGCTGGGTTGGCGGCTGCAGAACGAATAGAAGGCCGGCGGTGCGAACGCCTTGCCTTTGGTTTGCATTGCCGTTCCGGCCTGGGCGGCAAATGGGCTGGCAACCGACAGCAGAAATGCGATCAGCACGACATCGCTTTTCACGATCAACGTCTCCAAGGCGTGGTCTCGAGGATGAGGGGGCGGGGTTAATTAGTCGTTTTCAAAACCCCGAATTGCGCCGGCGGCGGGGCAACACCGTTAAAATATTAATACCTGCTAAAATAAGATTTGAGCGCTGCACTGCACCTCGCCATCCCCGCAAGCCTGCCACAAGCTTGTTGCGTCATTGTGCAACGGACAAAAACCGGCAAAAGGCAGTACTTTCTTGGCGATTTCACCTCCCAGCGACATCGTGATGGACGTCGCCCGTGCGGCGGAGCCGGCCGACGTCGAGGCCGCGCGGGCAGCACTCGCGAGGCGGGCTGGCGGTGCCGGGGAGACCTTCTCGATCGACCAGACTGCCTCGGTCGAGGCGGGCTCGGTGCTCTCGCGCGCCGCTGCCGACAGGGGCGAGGCGGCAAATCCAGCCAAAAAGTTCCAGCGCTTCGAGGCGATGGTGCTGACCACTTTCATCCAGAACATGATGCCTAAGGACACCGAGGGCGTTTACGGCAAGGGTCTGGCCGGCGACATGTGGAAATCGCAGCTTGCCGAAAAGGTAGCCGATGTCATGGCCGCGCATGGCGGGATCGGCATCGCGAGATCGATGCTTGCCGACCATTATCTGGACGGCAAACACAAGGTGCCGGTCGGGCCCGTTGGGGGCGGACCGGAGAAAGCCGAGATCGACCAGCAGACCAGGCTTTCGACCTCCCTGGTCGACGAGCTCGAGCGTAAGGCCGCCCGGTCTATGACCGGTGACGACACAACCATAAAAACGGACATCAAGATCTAGGGACCTACATGGCCGACCAAACGGACCTTTCCAACCTGCCTGCACGAACCACCGCCGCGGAAGCACCGATCGCAGCTGCACGGCCTGGCAACCTCGCCGCCATCATTGGCCGGATCGAGGAGGCGGTGGACGAGGAGACGGCGGGTATCCGCAGCGGCACCAGCTACGACCTCAAGGCCTCGAATGCCCGCAAAAGCCGCTATCTCTACGAACTGACCCGCGCGCTGAAGGGCGCCAATGAGATCGAGTTCCTCGAGCAGCATCGCGAAGGGCTGGCGCGGTTGCGCCAGAAGCTGGCAAAGAACGAGGCGGCTATTCTTGCCCATCTCAATGCCGTCAACGAGGTCGCCACGCTGTTGAAGAACGCCATCCAGCGCGCCGATGCCGACGGCACCTATTCGGCAGGCGAATTCGGATATGCCCGGGCTTGAACGAGATGACTGCGGAGCAAGGTAGGATCCGGTGATCAAATTCCTCGCCGCAGCGCTTTGGATCTGCGCCGTAACCCTCGGCGCGGTGTTTTATTCGTTCCAGGCGGCGGGCGAGCGCGGCGTCGGTGAGCCGCCGAAGCCGATGCTGGGCGGTCTCGACTACGTCAAGACCGACATCATTTCGGTACCGCTCGTCCGCGATGCCAAGATCGACGGCTATTTTCTCACCAAACTCGTCTACACGGTGGAGCCGGATCAGATAAAGAAACTGTCGATCCCGGCGCCGGCGATCATCACCGATCAGGTCTATTCCTACCTCTATTCCAATCCGCAGATCGATTTCACCAAGAAGGACACGATCGATCTCGAGGCTTTCCGCAAAGCGATCCGCGAGACCGTCAACGCCCGCGTCGGCGTCGAGCTGGTGCATGACGTGCTGATCGACCAGGTCAACTTCCTGTCCAAGGACGAAATCCGCGACAACGCCATCCGCCGCCGCAAGACAGCCGGCGAGACCGCGCAAGCGATGACCAAGCCGTTCCAGCCGGAGCATTGATCGGCTCTGGATCGACTTGGCACCGCCAGGGGTTCACATGCTTGTCCGGTGATGCGACATGCCGCATGGCGGCCACGTTGACGTAAACGTCAACCCGAAGCTATATGCGCCGGTGGCTGTCGCCGCGCTCCCGCGCGACGCGGCGCCTCGCCCAGCGGCCAAGGCCGGTGCGCGTCAAACGCAACCAAACGAGGAGAACCGCCATGGGCGTTCAGGAGATTGCCGACAAGATCAGGTCGCGCGTGGCAAGCGCCGGCTTCGAGCACTCGGTCAAGTTCGACACCGGCAGCGACGGCGTCATCGTTATCGACGGCGCGACCGTTTCGACCGCCGATGCCCCGACCGACTGCACGATCAAGCTCTCGCTCGACGATCTCGATTCACTGATCGCCGGCGATCTCAACCCGACCATGGCCTTCATGGCCGGCAAGCTGAAGGTCGAGGGCGACATGACGGTCGCCATGGCGCTCAGCCAGTTGCTCGGCTGATTGGCAGCCAACTACTTTTTGGAAGAGCGATGCGGCGCCGCGTTTTTGAACGCGCGGCGCCGCATCGGTATGCCTCCGAAGTGTCAGGCGACGAAATCCAGCGCCTTGACCTTGCGGCCGGCGGCCCTGATCGTGCCCGCGGCCGCGTCGAGCGAGCCCTCCTTCAGCTCGAGCGCCAGCAGGCGGTGCCGCTCATAGGGACCAGGCATGGCGAGCGAGCCGGTGCGATCGGCCGAAAAACCGAACCGCCCGTAATATGGCGCATCCCCGACGAGCAGGATCGCGCCATGACCGAGCCGCGCGGCCTCGCCGATCGCGTGCCGCATCAGCGCCGAGCCGATGCCGCCGCTCTTCAGGCCCGGCTCGACTGCCAGCGGCCCAAGCAGGAGCGCTGCCGGACCACCCTCGCCCAGCGTCACATCCCACAGCCGAACCGTGCCGACGACCGCGCCCGACGGGTCGCGCGCGACAAAGGCCAGGCCTTCCGACGGCCGGCGGCCACGCCGCAGTTTCTCGGACGACTTCTTCCTGCGCTTCGGCCCCATGGCGCGGTCGAGCAGCGCTTCGCGAGCCTGCATATCCCCAATGCCTTCGGCAACGATGCCGAAGCCCGGAGCAACCTCCCCCCTCGAGCGGGAGATGTCGCCAAAGGCGACAGAGGGGGTCGTTGCGCATGTAATACCGGCGCCCAGCGTGACGAGAAGCGGCGCTGGCGCTCCACGCGCGACGCCCCCCTCTGACCGCTGCGCGGCCATCTCCCCCTCGAGGGGGGAGACCCGGCGCGCGGCGCCCTCAATGATGAAATCTGCAAAGTCCATTTCCGCGATCCTTCACGAGCGGAGATCTGTTCCACAAGCGAGCCCCGGCGGGCGATGTCACCCACGCCGTGATCTGAAGGCTCCCGCCTTCAGATCACGTAGGATCGGAGAGGCTCGAAGCCGTTGAAGGCGACCGACGAATAGGTGGTCGTGTAGGCGCCAGTACCTTCGATCAGCACCTCGTCGCCGATGGTGAGCGACAGAGGCAGGGGATAAGGCGTCTTCTCGTAGAGCACATCGGCCGAATCGCAGGTCGGGCCGGCGAGCACGCAGGGCGCGGTCTCCGATCCGTCGCGCGGCGTCACGATCGGATAGCGGATCGCCTCGTCCATGGTTTCCGCTAGGCCGCCGAACTTGCCGATGTCGAGGAACACCCAGCGCACATTGTCATTGTCGGCCTTCTTCGAGATCAGCACGACTTCCGACTTGATGACGCCGGCATTGCCGACCATGCCGCGGCCCGGCTCGATGATCGTCTCGGGCAGCGCGTTGCCGAAATGCCTGCGCAGCGCCGAGAAGATCGCCTGCCCATAGGCCTGCGCCGCCGGCACGTCCTTCAGGTAACGGGTCGGGAAACCGCCGCCCATGTTGACCATCTTCAAGACGATGCCCTCCTCGGCGAGCGTGGCGAACACCTTCTTGGCATCGCCCAGCGCGCGGTCCCAGGCCGAGAGATCGGTCTGCTGCGAGCCGACATGGAACGACACGCCATAGGCGTCGAGGCCGAGGCTCTTGGCGTGACGCAGCACGTCGACGGCCATCGCCGGCACGCAGCCGAACTTGCGCGACAGCGGCCATTCGGCACCCTCGCCGTCGGTCAGCACGCGGCAGAACACGCGCGAGCCCGGAGCGGCGCGGGCAATCTTCTCGACCTCCTCGACGCAATCCACCGCGTAGAGGCGGATGCCGAGCTGGTAGGCGCGCGCAATGTCGCGCTCCTTCTTGATGGTGTTGCCGAAGGAAATGCGATCCGCCGGCGCGCCGGCATCCATCGCCATCTCGACCTCGGCAACCGATGCGGTGTCGAAGGACGAGCCCATCGCAGCAAGCAGGCGCAGGATCTCCGGCGCCGGGTTTGCTTTCACCGCATAGTAGATCTTGGAATCGGGCAACGCCTTCTCGAAGGCGCGGAAATTGTCGCGCACGACATCGAGGTCGACGACGAGGCAGGGACCGTTCGGACGTCGGGTGGCGAGAAAGTCAAGGATGCGCTGGGTGGCCATCGAGGTCTCTCCATCTGCGCCTTTCGGCGCGCACAAAGGCTGCGGGACGCGGGCGCTCGGCCTCGCGAACTCGCGGTGGACAAAGGCGGGACGGAAAATCCATGGAACCAGCCGGTGGAGACCCCGGAACCACGGATCGCCGTCTCGCGGCGGTGAACCTGGCCTTGCCCGGCCTCGGTTCGCTTTGTCTGCCTTGGCTTGGATGGGAGGACCCGTCCGCACTGCCGGCAATGAAGGTGTGCCTCTTCAGTAACCCCGGTCTTTGGACGACCGGCAGACACCAGAAAGGCCCGCACCGTCGTTGCTTCAAGGTGTCCTCGGTCTTGTGGTTGGCCACTGACCGACTGGAGGGGTTGGCTCCAGTTACCTTACCGATTGCCCTCACCATTCGAGGATCGGCGGACACCCACAGGCACGTGCGACTTTGGGCAAGCGCGATATAAGAGCCAAGGGTTTCACAATCAATAAAAATCGTCAGCGCCGGTTGTAAAAATTGCGGCATCGAACAATGTTTGTGGACCGTATTCGGAAATCGAACAATGCCAGGCACCCACGGCCCTCTCAACGCCTTCCTCGATCTGCGTCAAATGCCCGTGGCCAATGCGGAATTTGGCCCGTTGGCCGGCCTGCGCCTAGCCGTGAAGGACATCTATGACGTCGCCGGCTATCGCACCGGCTGCGGCAACCCGCGCAAGTTCGAACAGGCTCACGCCGCCTCGCGGACGGCCGAGGCTGTGCAGTTGATTCTCGATGCCGGTGCGCGATTCGTCGGCAAGACGCAAACCGACGAGCTCGCCTTCTCGCTGTTCGGCCAGAATTCGCATTTCGCCTTTCCGGTGAACGCAGCCGCTCCGGATCGCGTGACCGGCGGCTCCTCGTCAGGTTCGGCGGCAGCGGTCGCCGGCGGCCTTGCCGACATCGCCGTCGGCTCCGACACCGGCGGCTCGATCCGCGCGCCGGCGAGCTTCTGCGGGTTGATCGGGCTGCGCACCAGTCACGGCCGGGTATCGCTCGAGGGCGCCATGAAGCTCGCGCCGAGCTTCGACACCTTCGGCTGGTTCGCCGGTGACATAGAAGCTTACGAAATGGCCGGCAAGCTTCTGCTCGGACGCGATCCACACCAGCATCCGCTCAACCGCCCGCTGTCGATCGGCTGGCTCGATGCCTTTGTTTCCGGGCCGACGGAAGCCGCCGAATATGCGCGGGTGAAGGCACAGGCAGCAGCCGTCGTCGGCGAGCCGACCGAAACCGAACACGCCTTCGCCTCGTCCCCAGATGATCTCTACTGGTGCTTTCGCCGGCTGCAGGCCTTCGAGGCCTGGCAGGTGCATGGCGGCTGGATTTCGGCAGGCGGTCACGGGCTGGGTCCGGGTGTCGACGAGCGTTTCGGCTTCGGCCGCACGATCGACCCAAAGACGGTCGAAGCCGAAACGGCGCGTCGGGCAGCCTTCCGTTCCGAGTTCGGCAAGCTGCTCGGCAACGACGGCTTTCTTGTTCTGCCGACCGTGCCGGGCGCAGCGCCACTGAAGACCAGCACGCCGGAGCAGTTCCAGGCCTATCGCGAAAGGGCGCTGCATCTTTTGTGCCTGGCCGGGTTGTCGGGCTTCCCGCAGATCACCTTGCCGCTCGGTTCCGTCGATGGCGCGCCCTTCGGCCTGTCGCTGCTCGGCCCTTTCGGCAGCGACGTCGCCCTGATAGGGCTCGGCCGCACGATTCTGGACGCGGCCCGAAAGGTCTGATCATGGATACATTGACCCGCATGCGCGCCTTCATCGACGTGGTCGAGGCCGAAGGCTTCTCGGCCGCCGCGCGCAAGATCGGCCGTTCCAAGGCGCTGCTGTCGAAATATGTGCGCGAGCTCGAGGACGAACTCGGCGCGCTATTGTTGAACCGCACGACGCGGCAGTTCTCGCTGACCGAAGCCGGCCACACCTATTATCAGCGCGCCTCCGAAATCGTGCGCGAGGTCGACAGCCTGGCCGATGCCGTGCGCGAATCTTCCGGCGACGTGCGCGGCCGCATCAAGCTCTCGGCGGCGCGCACCTTTGCCGACGCGCCGATTGGCCAGTCGCTGATCGACTTTGCCAAGCAACATCCGGATATCGTTCTCGACATCCATCTCGACGACCGCTTCGTCGATCTGGTCGAGGAAGGCTTCGATGTCGCCGTACGCATTTCGCGGCTGGAGAACTCGTCGCTGATCGCGCGGCGCCTCGGGCCGTTTTCGATCAAGCTCTGCGCGTCGCCGGACCTGCTTGCAAAGCATGGCACCCCGACGCGCCCGCAGGATCTTTCCAACATGCCCTGCATCGTCGACACCAACGGCCGCTCTTTAGCCAACTGGCGCTTCAAGGGAGACGGCGAGGATTCGGTGAGCGTCACCGTGTCGGGGCCGATCGAGGTCAACAGTCCGATGGCGGCGAGAGCAGCCGCCGTGTCGGGCCTGGGCTTCACCATCCTGCCGGATTTCATCGCTGCGCCCGAAGTCGCGTCGGGCAAGCTGGTGACGGTGCTCGACGACCGCATCCTCTCGGGCAGCGGCATCTTCGCGGTCTATCCGCATCGCCGCTATTTGCCCGCCAAGGTCCGTGTCTTCGTCGATTTCCTGGTGCACTGGTTCAGGACGCGCGACGCTGCGTGAAGCACGTCCCCCGAAGGTGGGAACCGTTTTCGGCACAAGGACATGCGCAGAATCAGAGCCTAAAAGCGCATCGAGCGAATCTGGAAAGAGCGCAACGCTCTCCGAGAGCGCGTCCCAATTTCGCCCCCTTTCTGTTAACTCTCGGAGCCCACTCCCAAAGTCGATGGAATCGCGGCCCGGAATGCACCTGAAACGGCAAGCAATCGTACTGGCTTCGGCAATTGCGGCCACCTTTGCCGCGGTAGAGCCCGCCCAGGTGCACCCGCACGTCTTCGCCGAGGCTCGCCTCGACGTCATCCTCAGCGCGGATCACCAAAGTGTGACGGCGCTGCGCCACCTTTGGCGCTTCGACGATCTGTTTTCGAGTACAGTGATGATGGAGTTCGACAAGAACTCCGATCTGAAGCTTGACGACAAAGAGCTCAAGGAAGTGGCCGACACCGTCCATTCCTCGCTGGCCGAGTTCAACTATTTCCAGCTGGTCACGCAGGACGGCAAGGACGTGCCCATGGTCCCTCCGCCGCATCTGATGGCGAGCTTCGACAACGACCAGCTGATCATTCTGTTCGAGTCGCAGCCGAAGACGCCGATCAAGCTCGCCGGCAAGATCGACATCGGCGTCTACGATCCGACCTTCTACACGGCGATCGACTTCACCGACGACGCCAACCTCACCGTTGAGGGATTGCCCGCGAATTGCACCAAGAAGGTGATCCGTCCCGATCCGGACGAAGCGATCAAGGAAAACCAGAAGACCCTAACGGAAGCGTTCTTCAACGATCCGACGGGCACCGACATGAGCAAGATCTTCGCCACCAAGCTCGAACTGAACTGTCCGCCGGAAGGATAATCGGTGATGAAACCGTCGCTGCGCCTGGCGCTCGGCCTCGCGGCCGCCACTTTGGTCATGACGCATCTACCCGGCGTCGCTCATGCCCAGAGCTCGCTCGGCATCGGCACCAATGACGGCATGGCGCCGAGCACGACGGGTCCGTTCGCCCATATCCTGATGTGGATCAATCTCAGGCAGCAGGAATTCTACCATTCGCTGGCGGCCGCGATGAAAGCCATGCGCCAGGACGGCAGCAAGCTCTGGCTGCTGGTCGGCCTGTCCTTCGCCTACGGCATTTTCCACGCCGCCGGGCCCGGCCACGGCAAGGCGGTGATTTCGTCCTACATGGTCGCCAACGAAGTGGCGCTGAAGCGCGGGATCATGCTGTCCTTCGTCTCGGCGCTGCTGCAGGGGCTGACCGCGGTCGTCGTCATGATGCTTGCCTATTTCGTGCTGCGCGGCACGGCGGTGTCGATGACCGACGCGGCATGGTTTCTTGAGATCTCCAGTTATGTGCTGGTGACGCTGTTCGGCGCCTGGCTACTGTGGCGCAAGGCGGGCCCGGCCATTCTTCGGCGGTTCGGCGCCGGTCCGGCCTACAGCCTGTCGGCGGCCCATGCCGGCCACTCGCGTAGCGGGCACTCGCATGCTCACGCGCATTCCCATGCCGGTCATTCCCACTCCCATTCGCATTCCGCGCATGCCCACTCGACGCACTCGCACGCGCATCACGACCATGATCATGCCGCGCATTCGCATGCGCACAGCGATGAGGCGACTGATCACAAGGCGCATGATCACGACCACGCGGCGCACGACCATGCTCACGCTGGGCATCATCACCACGGCCCGGGCGACGTCTGCGATACCTGCGGCCATTCGCACGCGCCGGATCCGGCGCTGCTTTCGGGCGATCGCTTCGACTGGAAGACCGCCTGGTCGGCGGTGGCCGCCGTCGGCATCCGCCCTTGCTCCGGCGCGCTGATCGTGCTGAGCTTCGCGCTCCTCAACGGCCTCTGGCTCGGCGGCCTGCTCTCGGTGCTCGCCATGTCGATCGGCACCGCGATCACCGTCTCAGCGCTGGCGACGATCGCGGTGACGGCCAAGAACTGGGCTGTCTATTTCGCCGGCGACGGACGCATCGGCAACCGCATCCATTCGATCGTCGAGATCGGCGGCGCCGCCTTCATCTTCCTCGTTGGCCTGCTGCTCTTGTCGGCCAGCCTGACGGGCGGCGTCTGAAGCCGACCGAAACTGTCACCCGATCTTTCCGTCGAGTTCGTCCTCGATATGGGCGCGGATGATCTCGTCAAAATTCTTCTCGGCGACAAAACCCAGTTCCCGCGAGCGGCGCGCCTCGAAGCGCGTCGGCCAGCCTCTGACGATCGCCCAGATCGTTTCGTCGGGCTGCTCGCGGATCCGTTTGACCACCTCGGCGCCGGCTATGCGCCCGAGCGCTTCGATCTGCTCGCCAACCGTGACCGCCACGCCGGGCATGGTGAGATTGCGCCGCGGCCCGACCTTATCGCCATCGATTTCGGCCGCATGGATCAGGAAATTCACCGCCGATCGCGGGCTGGCATGCGTGTGCAGCACCGAGCGCGGCACCGGCAGGATCGCCTCCTGGCCGCTGAGCGGCTCGCGGATGATCCCTGAGAAGAAGCTCGACGCCGCCTTGTTCGGCTTGCCCGGCCGTACGCAGATGGTGGGCAGCCGGATGCCGATGCCGTCGAAGAATCCGCGCCGCGAGTAGTCGGCAAGCAGCGCCTCACTGATCAGCTTCTGCGTGCCGTAGGAGGTGAGCGGCGTCGGATGGAACTCGTCCGGGATGACATCCGGGAACGGCGCGCCGAACACCGCGATCGACGAGGTGAAGACAAGGCGCGGCGCGAAGCCCGCCACCCGCACCGCGTCGAACAAAGCGCGTGTGCCGTCGAGATTGACACGGTAGCCGAGGTCGAAATTGGCCTCCGCCTCGCCGGAAACGATGCCGGCGAGATGGAAAATCACGTCCGGGCGGGAAGCAACGAGCTTGGCCGTCGCACCGGGCGTGGAAAGATCGCCGGTGCGGATCGAGACATCGACTCCGGCGAGCGTCGGCGCCTGCGGCGGCACGATATCATGCAGATCGAGCGCGGTTATTTTGCGCCCGCGCAGCACACCGTCCTTGGCCAGCCTTGCGATCAGCTTGCGGCCAACCATGCCGGCGGCGCCGGTAATCAGAACTCTCATCTCATAGACCCTTCTTGCGTTGGCTGCGTCCGCGCAGCCACAGGACGACGAACAGCCCCACCATGAAGAGCGCGGCGATGACGACCGCAAGGACCGTCGAGACCTTGCCGGCGGCCAGCATGATGGTCGGCAGGAAATAGGCGGCGAGGCCGAACAGGAGCAGTATCCAGGCCGCGGCGATCGCCGCGTTGCGCGTCTCGCGGTCCATTATTCACCCTTCGCTCCGAGGCAACTCAAAGGCATCGCCCGGCTCAGTGATAGTGGCGGCGATCGCGAGGCGCATCATGCGCATGGTCGTGATCATGGTGATGATCGTGCTCGTCATGGCTGTCGGCGCACAGGCCGAACTCGGGCTCCACCGTTGCATGATCGATCCCGTGCTTCGCCGCAAGCCGCTTCTTGATGGCGCTCACCGCAGCATGCGCATCGACGCCGTCATTCAGGCAGGCATGCAGCGTCGCCATGTTGCTGGTGCCGTCGAGCGACCAGACATGCATGTGATGCACCTCCCGCACGCCCTTGACCGCGGCTTCCAGATCCTTGGCGATGAGATCGCGGTCGAGGCTTGCCGGCACGCCTTCGAGCAGCACATGGGCGGCCTCGCGCATCAGCGACCACGCCGTCGACAGGATCAGCAGCGCCACCAGCACGGAGAGGATCGGATCGATTGGCGTCCAGCCGGTGGCGAGGATGATGAGGGCCGCAGCGATTGCCGCGGCCGAGCCAAGCAGGTCGCCCAGCACATGCAGTATGGCGCCGCGCATGTTGAGGCTCTCGCGGTCGCCGCCATGCAGCGCGAAGAAGGAGGCGACGTTGACCAGCAGGCCGGCGACCGCCACCACCAGCATCGGCCCGCCCAGCACCGGCGCCGGGTGCATCAGCCGCCCCCAGGCCTCGTAGACGATCCAAAGCGCGATGACGAAAATGGCGATGCCGTTGGTGTATGCGACCAGCGTCTTCACGCGAGCGAAGCCGTAGGTGAGACGCCCGGTGGCGGGACGTCCGGTGAGGTGGAAGGCATACCAGGCGAGACCGAGCGCGATCGCGTCCGCCAGCATATGGCCGGCATCCGCAAGCAGCGCCAGCGAGCCGGTGAGCAAGCCGCCGAGCGCCTCCGCGATCATGAAGCCCGCTGTCAGGCAGCCCGCGACGAGAACGCGCTTCTTGTCGGTCGACCCGTGCACGTGATCGGCGCCGTGCCTGTGGCCGTGTGAGCCGTGATCATGCGCCATCGCGCAACTCCTGCTACGCGCCGGACTCGGCGCGGAAATCCTCGAGCCGTCGCTTTTGGCGGCCCTCGCCATCGAAATTCGCCGGATCGAGCCAGGCCTCATAGGCCTTGCGCAGCGCCGGCCACTCCTTGTCGATGATCGAATACCACGCCGTATCGCGGTTTTCGCCCTTCACCACAAGATGCTGGCGGAAAATGCCTTCGAACTTGAAACCGAAACGTTCCGCCGCACGTTTCGACGGCTCGTTGCGGTTGTTGCATTTCCATTCGTAGCGGCGATAGCCGAGCTCGTCGAAGGCATATTTGGTGAACAGGAACTGTGCTTCGGTCGCCTGCGGCCTGCGCGAAATCAGCGGCCCCCAATAGATGTTGCCGATCTCGATGACGCCGTTGGCGGCATCAATCCGCATCAGCGTCTGACGTCCGGCGATCTTGCCGCTCGCCTTATCGATGACGGCGAAGAACAGCGGATCCTCGCTCGCCTCGACTTTGTCGAGCCATGGCTGGAAGGCGGCGCGGTTCTCGGGCGGATAGTCCGGCAGCCAGGCGAAGCGGCCACCGGCATCCGGCACCGACGACGCTTCAAAGAGCCCGTCGCCGTGCTTTGACGCGCTCAGCGGCTCGAGCCGGACATAGCGACCTTCCAGCGCCTTGCGTTCGGGCCGCGGGCGTGCCTGCCAATTCTTCAGATTTTCCGACACCGACCGCTCCAATCCGTTTGACTTTTCCTGGCGCACGCTCACAAAAACGCTCGCCCACAGAAAGAACCACAGGGACGGGAAAAATGCTCCACACCATCGCGGCCTTCGATCGTCTCGGCGAGGAAAATGCCTTTGCGGTGCTCGCGCGGGCAACGGCGCTTGCCCATCAGGGGCCGCGACATCATCAACCTCGGCATCGGCCAGCCCGACTTCAAGACGCCGCAGCATATCGTCGAGGCGGCGATCAAGGCGCTGCGCGACGGCCACCACGGCTACACGCCTGCCAACGGCCTTCTGGCCACGCGCGAGGCGGTCGTGCGCCGAACGCTGACCACCACCGGGGTCGAAGTATCGCCCGAGAGCGTGATGATCTTGCCCGGCGGCAAGCCGACCATGTTCGCCGCGATCCTGATGTTCGGCGAGCCGGGGGCGGAGATTCTTTATCCCGATCCCGGCTTTCCGATTTATCGCTCGATGATCGAGTTCACGGGTGCTGCTCCAATCCCGGTGCCGATTCGCGAGGAGAACGGCTTTGCCTTCTCGGCGGAAGAGACGCTGGCGCTGATCACGCCGAAGACGAGGCTGCTGATCCTAAACTCGCCCGCCAATCCGACCGGCGGCGTGACCGCGCGGGACGAGATCGCCAAACTCGTGAAGGGCTTGGAGAAGCACCCTGAGGTCGCGATCCTCTCCGACGAAATCTACGATGTCATGACCTATGACGGCGAGACCCACTGCTCGCTGCTCAACTTTCCGGAACTCCGCGACAGGCTGATCGTGCTCAACGGCTGGTCCAAGACCTGGGCGATGACCGGCTGGCGCATGGGCTGGTCGATCTGGCCAAACGGCGAAAAGGGCGCCTATCTCTACGACAAGGTGCGCAAGCTTGCGGTCAACTGCTGGTCCTGCGTCAACGCGCCGAGCCAGTATGCCGGCATCGCCGCGATAGACGGCCCGCAGGACGATGTCGAAAAGATGATGCTCGCCTTCGACAACCGCAGGAAGATAGTGGTCGAAGGGCTGAACGCGCTCCCCGGCATTTCCTGCATCACGCCGAAGGGCGCCTTCTACGCCTTCCCCAATGTTTCGAAGACCGGCTGGAAGGCCAAGAAGCTTGCCTCGGCGCTGTTGGAGGATGCCGGCGTAGCGCTGATCGGCGGCCCCGATTTCGGCGTGCTCGGCGAAGGCTATGTCCGGCTTTCCTACGCCAATTCCGAGGAGAACATATTGCGAGCGCTGGAGCGGATCGAAGGGTTCTTGACGAAATAGAGCCTCAGCCCCCTCACCCGCGGCCGACGAACGGCATCTTCGTCGCCATCACCGTCATGAACAGCACATTGGCGTCGAGCGGCAGGCTCGCCATGTGAAGCACCGCGTCGGCGACGCGCTGGACATCTATCACCGCTTCGGCGGCGATGGAGCCGTTGGCCTGCGGCACGCCGACGGTCATCGCCTGCGCCATCTCGGTCAGCGCATTGCCGATGTCGATCTGGCCGCAGGCAATGTCATAGGGCCGGCCGTCGAGCGCCAGGGTCTTGGTCAGGCCGGTGATGGCATGCTTGGTCGCCGTGTAGGGCGCTGAGCCCGGCCGCGGCGCATAGGCCGACACCGAGCCATTGTTGATGATGCGCCCACCCATCGGCTTTTGCCGGCGCATGACGCCGAAGGCGGCACGGGCGCATAGGAACGAGCCGGTCAGGTTGACGCCGACGACATCGTTCCAGACCTCGACCGGGATCTCGTCGATCAGCGTCGACTTGTAGCCCATGCCGGCATTGTTGAAGAGCAGGTCGACGCGCCCGAACGCCTCCACCACTGTCTCGAACATGTCGTCGACTTCGCCGGCCTTGCTGATGTCGCATGCAACGGCAAGCGCCCTGGCGCTGGTCTTCCCGGCCTCGGCGATCGCCTCCTCGAGCAGCGTCTTGCGGCGGCCGCAGAACACGGTGCTCCAGCCTGCCTTGAGCAGCGTGGTGGCGACGCTCTTGCCGATGCCGGTGCCGGCGCCGGTTACGATGGCTGTTTTCTCTGTCATGGCGGTCATCGTCCTCGCTCCCCGTCACTGCTGGAAGAAGACGTGGCATCGCAAATGACGGAGGGCGTGGCAAGCGGCTATTGTCGGCAAGAAAGCGGAGCCGACAAAAAGGGCGGTCATTGGCGACCGCCCCTCATCTGAACCGCGCTTGGGAGGAGGATAAGCCGGTCCGACTGGTTAGAATGATGCGCTTGCTGGGTTAACGAAAGATTAACGGCCAGCAGCACGTCCCATGCCCGTTTACCAACCGGCAATTTGCTGGCGCGGATCGGGCGCGGTTCAAGCCGGCGCCTTCGCCGCCGAGACCGTCGCCTCGACATGGTCGACCAGCGCGTCCGGCAGGCCGAGGCGGCCGGCTAGCAGGTCGAGATAGCCGCGCTCCGTGCGGGTGTCGGGATCGATGGTAAGGCGCGAGGCGGTGTAGAGCTCAACCTTCTGCGCATCGGTCTTGGCGCCGGTGATCAGGACGTCGAGATCGAGCGGGCGTTCAAGCTCATCCAGCAGAAATTTTTCCGCTTCGGCACCGATGCCGGCGAGCTTGAGCTTGTCGGCGATTTTCTGCCGCTCCTCGTCATCGACATGACCGTCCGCCTTGGCTGCGGAGATCATCGCCCGCACCAGGGTCAGCGTGAATTCGGCCTCGCCCTGCGGCGCCTGCGAGGGATGGAAGGCGGTGTCTTTGGGCGGCGGCAGCAACTCGGGCTCGCCGGCCACGGGTTCTTGTGCCGGCACATTGCCGGCCTTGTAGTTCTGGTAGGCCTTGTAGGCGAGGCCGCCAATGGCTGCCAGGCCGCCGAGCTTCATGGCAGCGCCCGTCACCTGTCGACCGGGGCCGGTGCCGAGCAGCACCGCCGCCAGCGCGCCGGCGGCGAGCGGATTGTCCTTCGCCATCTGCACCGCCTGCCCCGCCTTGTCGCGAACGGTCGATCCCGTGCCGGGAATTTGCGAGCCGAAAAGGTCGTCGAGCAGCTTCTTGGGGTCGAGCATCAATGCCTCCAGAATTGGCCCGGCCGAATGCGCCCGGGCGGGGTTTCGGACCGGCAAGACGTAGGCCCCGCGCATTGACATTACAATGAACGGGCGGATGATTTGACGAAACCTGGGCTGCTCAGCTTCCGATGTGGCGCTTGGCGCCCCGCGCATGCGCGAGTTCCACCTGGCGATGGCGCTCGGCGTAGCGCGCGCGGTCCTCGTCCGAGCGCGCTTCGAAGCAATGCGGGCATGAGACGCCGACCGTATATTTCGGCGAGAGCCGGTCCTCGACGGTGAGCGGATGGCGGCAGGCGCGGCAGAGTTCGGCTTCGCCCTCGGCCAGGCCATGCGACACCGATACCCGCTCGTCGAAGACGAAGCATTCGCCCTGCCATAGGCTCTCTTCGGCCGGCACCTCTGCGAGATATTTCAGGATGCCGCCCTTGAGATGGAAGACCTGCCTGAAGCCCAGCGACTTCACGTAAGCGGTCGCCTTCTCGCAGCGAATGCCGCCGGTGCAGAACATCGCCACCTTGCGGCCTTCGAGCTCCTCGCGGTGCTCTTCGACCCAGCCCGGGAACTCGCGAAAGCTGGCGGTCTTGGGATCGACCGCGCCCTTGAAGGTGCCGATCGAAACCTCGTAGGCGTTGCGCGTATCGATGACCAACGTGTCGGCGTCCGAGATCAGCGCGTTCCAATCGGCCGGCGCGACATAGGTGCCGGCGCTGCTCGCCGGATCGAGATCGTCGACGCCCATCGTGACGATCTCGCGCTTCAGCCGCACCTTCATGCGGTGGAACGGCATCTCGGCGGCGGTGCTGTATTTCACTTCCAGGCCGGCAAGCGCTTCGATCGCCTCCAGGTGATCGATAAGCGCTGCGATCGCTGCCTCGCTGCCGGCGACCGTGCCGTTGATGCCCTCGTGCGCCAAAAGCAGCGTGCCCTTGATGCCGCGTCCGCAGCAGAAGGCGGCAAGCGGCGCGCGCAGCGCTTGGTAATTGTCGAGCCACGCAAACTTGTAGAGCGCGGCAACGCGGACCGGCTGAATTTCCTTGGTTGTTGTCATGCCCATGCCACTAGACCGTGCTGAAAGCCGTTTCAAGGCGGAGCGGACGGGCCGCGTGACATTGCGACACGCCCGCCTTCGTGGACTCGGAATACGCCTTCTGCTAATCGGTTGAAATCGACCGAAACGGAGAGACAAGCCAATGACCAGCAAGACCGAAAAGCTCCTGTCGCTCCTCAACGGCCAGCCGGTCATCCCGGTGCTCAAGATCGCCAATGTCGCCGACGCCGTGCCGCTCGCCCGCGCTCTGTCGCGCGGCGGCTTGAGGGCGATCGAGATCACGCTGCGCACCGCCGATGCGCTGGAAGCGATCCGCCGCGTCGCGGCCGAAGTCGAGGATGCGGTTGTCGGTGCCGGCACCATTCTCGATGCCAAGCAGTTCGACGAGGCGGCACGCGCCGGCTCGAAATTCATCGTCAGCCCCGGCATTACGGGCCAGCTTCTCGACGCGGCCAAGGACAGCCCCGTGCCGCTGCTGCCCGGCGCCATCACCCCCGGGGAGATCATGGCTGCGCGCGAAGCCGGCCTGCGCTTCCTGAAATTCTTCCCGGCCGAACAGTCGGGCGGCATCGCATCGCTGAAGGCCTTCGCCTCGCCGCTCGCCGACGTGAAATTCTGCCCGACCGGCGGCATAACGGCCAAGAACGCCGCCGACTATCTGAGCCTCCCCAACGTCATCTGCGTCGGCGGCTCGTGGGTGGCGCCCGACGAATTCATCAAGGCCGGCAAATGGGATGAGATCGAAGCCCTGGCGCGCGAGGCGAGCAAGCTCGCCTAACGCAATTCCAGGAAGAGTGGGCACCGGTTCTTCCGTGCGGATCGTGTAAAGAACACCTGGAGCGGTTCAGCGGTCTATCAAACGCTGAACCGCTCCAGGGCTGGACATGCGGTCAGTGGCAGACCTTGACCTTCTCGACGACCTTGCGGTGGTGAACCCAATGGGTGACCACCTTGGTTCTGCAGTGATGCTTGCCGGTCTTGACGATAACGGTTTCGGCCTGCGTTGGAGCCACGGCAGCCGATGCCGCGGCCAAAGCGAGAACTGACGCCAATAGAATCTTCTTCATGAATATCCCCAGTTTGGAACGAACGCATCCTAACCTGAAAAAGCGCGGCCCGTTCCGGTCTCACGAGAAGTTTAAGCGTGCGTGATCGCATGCCGGTGCGGGCCGAAAACCAGCCGCCGGCTGGTTCCCGCTCATGGATTCGAACCACGATTCACGCCTTCAAAGGGCGCCGTCCTACCGTTAGACGAAGCGGGAAAAGACCACGCGGGAAACCCGCGCCGTTCAAACTATGCTGCCGTGATAAAAAGCAAAAGCCGCGCTGTTGTTCAACGCGGCTGTTGCGGCATTGGCAGGCTCGTTATTTCGTCTGGAAGCGGGCGACCGAAAGGAACTTCACCGCGTTGCCGGTGAACCGGCTGGGGTCCGGCAATTGCGCATCCATCTGGAAGCCGGCCGTGTAGACCTCGCTCGGCGGCGTGTGCACGATATTGTAGGCATAGCGCGGTGCCGTGGTCGGATCGGAAACGGTGGCGATGTTGTCGCCGCTGCCCAGCGCCCAGCGCGCTGCCTGCGGCGGCGTTGCCACCACCATTGCCTTCGGGCCGGGCTTCAGGTCGTTGGCGGACGCCCTGGCCTCCTTGCGCGTCGTCTTCACGCCGGCGCCGATCGCCTGCGCCGGATCGGTGCCGGCGGGGCGTGCGGCAATGGCTTGACGCGGCGAAGCTGCATCGAGACCCGACGGATCGTTGAATGCCGAGCGTGGCTCCGGCGCAGTCAGCGAAGCGACTTCGTATTCGGCCCCGCTCGAGCCGGCCACGGTGGTCGCGCTGGCCTGCTCGAGCA
>NZ_RZSF01000690.1:0-675 GCF_004023325.1 Mesorhizobium sp. M1A.F.Ca.ET.072.01.1.1
CGTGTGGAGACAGGTTCCTTGCCGACGCCGGGACGGAGCGGGGGGACGCCCAACAAGAACCCCCGCTCCGTCGCTGCGCGGGCACCTCTGCCCGATCTGCCGGCCAGGACCTGCGCCGGGCAAGCACTTCGAGCAACCGATGCCCACCTTCCCCCGCTCCGATGCCGAATTTTAGCATCCCTGCATGTGCGCATCATGAAGCGGTTCACAGAGCCGCAGCGTTCCCCTCCCCAGTCTTTGAGGGGCGACGAAACCGCTAGCGCGACGGGGAAGTCACTGCCGTTTGCCCGCCAATGCTGCGTTGCCGAAATGCGCCCAAAAAAAGTCAAGTTGAGAACCGGACCCCAAAACACCTCAACCAGTGAAAAACCAGCCTATTCAAACGTGTAGGCGGCAACATTCGCGTCGCCTGCCGCAACGGCCGAAAAGCCCGGAAATCCGCCATTTCGGAGCCTGCCGTCGCGGCAACCGCGGCAATGCGGCAGCCCGATTTCGGCGCTGCACAACCGGAAAAAACGCTGTTCCGGAGGCGCCGCCGCCAAGCTGCTGAAACCCCGTCCGTCCCCAACAGCAAAGGTCATGGCGTGACCAGTCACTGCGGATTGCCATTGGCCCGGCTGGCTGTCAACGTCGGCGGCGGCGCCGGACGGGCGGGCACTTGCGCAGTGTATCGCC
>NZ_RZSF01000691.1:0-673 GCF_004023325.1 Mesorhizobium sp. M1A.F.Ca.ET.072.01.1.1
CCTCTATGGCGGCCCGGCCGCCAATCCGATCCGGATCCTGACCAAAATTCTCGCCGACATTCATGATCAAGACGGCCGCATCAGCATCCCGGGCTTCTATGATGGCGTCGAAGAGACGCCCTCGCAGGTGCTGAAATCCTGGGAGGGGCTCGGCGAGACCGCCGAGACCTTCCTCGGACCGGTCGGGCTTTCCATTCCCGCCGGCGAAAAGGGCCGCTCCGTGCTCGAACTCACCTGGGCACGGCCGACGGCCGAGTTCAACGGCATCATCGGCGGCTATACCGGCAAGGGCTTCAAGACGGTGATCGCGGCGGAAGCATCGGCGAAAGTGTCGTTCCGGCTCGTCCACAAGCAGGATCCGAGAAAAATCCGCGCCGCCTTCCAGGCTTTCGTGCGCGATCGGATTCCCGGCGACTGCTCCGTCGAATTCCATCCGCATGGCGGCTCGCCGGCGATCCAGCTTTCCTACGACTCGCCGTTCCTGGCCAAGGCCAAGGATGCGCTCTCCGACGAATGGGAAAAGCAGGCCGTCACCACCGGCGGCGGCGGCTCCATCCCCGTGGTCGGCGATTTCCAGACCTATCTCGGCATGGAATCGCTGCTGGTCGGCTTCGGCCTCGATGACGACCGCATCCATTCGCCCAACGAGAAGTACGAACTCACCTCCTTCCAC
>NZ_RZSF01000692.1:0-660 GCF_004023325.1 Mesorhizobium sp. M1A.F.Ca.ET.072.01.1.1
GGTATGGAACGCAGCCGAACACTGGAAAGCACCATGTGCGCGGCGCAAGCGAGAACTGCGGCGCGGCGAAAACGGCCCAGGTCACGGCGTCGCGATGGATGTCGACATAGCTGCGGTAGCTGCTGTTGTCGGGCAGCGCCAGCTCATCCGTCGCAAACCGCCTGATGGCGCTCGCCGACGTCAGCCTGGCGCGCAAGGCCTGAGGCGTCGAAGGATCCTGGACGAGCGTTCCGACATCTTTCCGCGCGGCCATGATCTCGACATGACCCTGCAGCGACTGCGCGTAGTAGGAGATGCTGGTGCAACCGGTCAGCCCGGACGCCATGATAACAGCGGCAAGCAAACGAAAAACGCGCTTCACAGCCTGCCCACCGCTTGCCCATCTCCCCCTGGAACCGATTGCACCATGTCTCATCAGGCGCACCAGTTTTCGTCAAGATGTCGGCGGGCCGGACTTTCGACTTTGGCAGGATTGGCAAAAGGCGGCCATTCGCCTTTGAATTGACTCAAGTCCGCCAAGCGCGCGAGGCTGCCTGGAGGGCCTGGGAGAGCCGGGCGCGACACCAATCGAAGGGGAGGATCGCGGTGAACGAGAAAAACAGTCCGAGGCAGCTTGCGGAGATCGCCAGCTATCACGCCCATATCTACTACGCCTGTCTC
>NZ_RZSF01000693.1:0-629 GCF_004023325.1 Mesorhizobium sp. M1A.F.Ca.ET.072.01.1.1
GCATGTCGGTTTCGACGAAGCCCGGGCAGATGGCGTTGACGGTGATGCCGGACTTGGCGGTCTCGGCTGCGAGCGCCCGCATCAGCCCGACGACGCCATGCTTGGCCGCCACATAGGGCGCGACATACGCGTAGCCCTTCAGTCCGGCGGTCGAGGCAATGAAAACGATACGGCCTGTCTTCCGCGCCAGCATGCCGTTAAGCGCTGGCTTCACGGTCAGGAAAGCGCCGGTGAGGTTGACGTCAAGCGTGCGCCGCCAGTCGGCGAGCGAGGTCTTGTAAGCCGGCGCACTGGCAGCCATCCCGGCATTGGCGACGACGATCTCGAAGGGACCGCGCGCCGCCTCGGCCTTCTCGTACAGCGCCGTCATGTCGGCTTCGTCGGTGACATCGGCGCCGATGCCGAAGATGCGGGCGTTTGCCTTCGCGACTTCATTCAGCGCGGCCTTACGGCGGCCGCAGATGGTGACGGCGACGCCGGCTTCCGCCAGCGCCAGTGCGATCGCACGGCCGACGCCGGAGCCGCCGCCGGTGACCAGGGCATGCTTGCCGGCGATCATGCGCCAGTCCTCCAGGCAAGGCGCTGCCACTCACCCTTACCCTCTCCCCGTGAAGGACGGGGAGAGGGTA
>NZ_RZSF01000694.1:0-616 GCF_004023325.1 Mesorhizobium sp. M1A.F.Ca.ET.072.01.1.1
ACATCGTCGAGGCCCATATTCTTCGCCGCGGCGATCATGTCGGGGGTGAGCAGCGTGCGCTCGGCGCCCGCCACGACCACGAACAGTCCGGCGAACATGAAGAGCAGCGGGCCGTCGATCTCGCGGTAGATGCGGTGCGGCTTGATCGCGCGGGTGACCAGCAGGAAAGCGCCGGCAATGAGCGCCGCCTTGGCGACGGGCGCGCCAGCGAAGAAGGCGAACGCCAGCACCACGCAGACGATGGTCGCCTTCAGGACCTGTCCGGGCAGCATGCGGCCGCGATAGACCTCGGGGCTGAGCTCGGCGGCGCGGGAGAATTCGCCGCGGTAGACGATGCGGACAATGACGATGACGGCGACAAGGCCGAACAGCGCCACCGGCGCGAGCGCCGCCGTGAAGGCCGGATAGGAAATGCCCGAGAGCGCGCCGATCACCATGTTCTGCGGGTTGCCGGTGATGGTGGCGACGCTGCCGCAGTTGGAGGCCGTGCAGGTGGCGATCAGGTAGGGAACTGGGTTGCGCCGCATGACGCGGGTGACGTGGACGACGATCGGCGCCATCACCAGGCAGATCGCGTCATTGACCAGAAAGGCCGAAAGCACTCCGGTCAGAAGCG
>NZ_RZSF01000695.1:0-616 GCF_004023325.1 Mesorhizobium sp. M1A.F.Ca.ET.072.01.1.1
ATCCAATTTTGTCGGCCGCCCGGTAGGCCCCTACCGCCGCACCACCTTCCGCTCTTCCCATCCATAGAGCCAGTCGAGATCAGCCGCGAGTTTCTCCGCCGGGCGCGTCGCCAGCACCAGGTTGCGCGCGATCGCAACCGGGCCCCAGGCGTGCCAGGCCAGGCGGTTGAGCGCGCCGCGTCTGAGCACCTTCTCGATGCGCGGGCGCCTGCGATTTTCCCATGTGGAGAGGCTCTGCCGCGGATCGCCGGGGAAGTCGGCGACCAGATCGGCGAGCGTCGCGGCATCCTCGATCGCCATCGCCGCGCCCTGCGCCGCGAACGGGGTCATGGCGTGCGCCGCGTCTCCGATCAGGGCGACGCCCTGCGGCATCGTCCAGCGCGCCTGCTCGACGGTGTGGATCGGAAACGCCGTCCATGGCCCGGCAAGCGCGGCGAGTCTCGCCAGCGCGGGCGACGTGCCGCGCATGGCGCTGGCGACGCGCCCGGCGGAGAAACTCGCGGCTGATCTCGACTGGCTCTATGGATGGGAAGAGCGGAAGGTGGTGCGGCGGTAGGGGCCTACCGGGCGGCCGACAAAATTGGATTGGCCGGCGGGACAGCGCCCCCCTCTGTCC
>NZ_RZSF01000696.1:0-610 GCF_004023325.1 Mesorhizobium sp. M1A.F.Ca.ET.072.01.1.1
CCATTCGCGGATGTTGTGGATGTTGCGGCCCGTCGACAGGTCCATCACCGTGTCGGCGCCCCAGCGGATCGCCCAGACCATCTTTTCGACCTCTTCGGCCATCGAGGAGGTGACGGCGGAATTGCCGATATTGGCGTTGATCTTCACCAGGAAATTGCGGCCGATGATCATCGGCTCGCTCTCGGGATGGTTGATGTTGGCGGGAATGATCGCACGGCCGCGCGCCACCTCGTCGCGCACGAATTCCGGCGTGACGAAATCCGGGATCGATGCGCCGAACGCCTCGCCGTCCTGTTTCGGTGCGTTCCGCAGTATCTCGCGGCCGAGGTTTTCGCGGATGGCGACGAATTCCATCTCGGGCGTGATGATGCCGGCGCGCGCATAGGCGAGCTGCGTTACCGCCTTGCCGGCTTTGGCCCTCAGTGGACGGTTGCGGATCGCAAATTCCCGCGTGAGACGCTCGCCTGCCGCAAACCCGTTGTCCTCCGGCCTGACATGGCGGCCGTCATAGGATTCGACATCGCCGCGCGCCGCGAGCCAGTCCTGTCGGAGTCGGCCAAGACCCTTTTCGATGTCCGTTTCAATCGCGGGATCGGTGTAGGGGCCAGAC
>NZ_RZSF01000697.1:0-601 GCF_004023325.1 Mesorhizobium sp. M1A.F.Ca.ET.072.01.1.1
TCAACGTCACGCTAGGCGGCGGCGGTATTTCCGCCTGACGGCGAGACAGAAGTTGGCAGTGCAGAGAGCAGCGGCATGAGCGACGCAAACAGGGTGCTATGGTCCGAGGGGCTCTTCCTGAGAACCCAGCATTTCCAGCAGCAGGACCGGTTCTTCGAGGCGATGGTGCGGGGCGCGCTGCAGGCCGGCCAGCTCCATACGTTCGGCTTCCAGCAGCTGACGCTCGATCAATCGCTGCTCGATGCAGGCCAGGTTTCTATCGTGTCCGCCCGGGGTATTTTCCCCGACGGCACGCCCTTCTCCATCCCGGAAATGATGGACGCGCCGAAACCGCTGCCGGTCACGGCGGATACCGGCGCCGGGCCGGTGCTGGTCGCGCTGCCGCTCGAGCCGCCCGGCGGCGTCGGTTTCGACCCGGCGCATGCCGCGTCGACCGGCGCGCGCTATCACGGCAGGATCGTGCCGGTGCGCGATTCCGTGCAGGGCGGCGCCGACCCGGAAGAGATCGAGATCGCCCGCCCGCAGGCGGTGCTGCTTGCGCCCGGCAAATCGGTCGGCGGCTATACCGCGCTGCCGGTCGCCGACATCAAGGGCGTGCGGG
>NZ_RZSF01000698.1:0-601 GCF_004023325.1 Mesorhizobium sp. M1A.F.Ca.ET.072.01.1.1
CGGCGCGGCGTCGCCGGCAATTTCTTCATCTTCAAGGCGGCGGGCGATGCCTGCGAGCGCATGCTCTCCTTCGACGAGGTCGAGCGCATCGCCAGGAAGGCCAACGACCACACCTTCACCATGGGCGTGGCGCTGTCGCCCTGCTCGCTGCCGCAGACGCGGCGGCCGAACTTCGAGATCGGCGCCGACGAGATGGAGATCGGCATGGGCATCCATGGCGAGCCCGGCATCGCGCGCGGCAAGCTCAGGACCGCTGACGAGATCACCGACGAGATGCTGGACAGGATCATTGCCGAGATGGCGCCGTCGCGTGGCGACAAGGTCGCGGTGTTGGTCAACTCGCTCGGCTCGACGCCGTTGATGGAGCTCTACATCATGAACCGGCGCGTCAAGCAGCGGCTCGACGACATCGGCGTCTCGGTGCATGCGACCTGGGTC
Organism: Mesorhizobium sp. M1A.F.Ca.ET.072.01.1.1; assembly: GCF_004023325.1. Lineage (NCBI taxonomy): Bacteria > Pseudomonadati > Pseudomonadota > Alphaproteobacteria > Hyphomicrobiales > Phyllobacteriaceae > Mesorhizobium > Mesorhizobium sp. M1A.F.Ca.ET.072.01.1.1. Next base: position 439 of record NZ_RZSF01000698.1, read on the forward strand.
GGCAATTACTGCACCTCGCTCGAAATGGCTGGCGCCTCGCTGACACTGGAGCATCTCGACGGCGAGTTGCAGACCCTGCTCGACCATCCGTGCGACTGCGCCATGTTCCGCGCCGGCTGAGGGGACTGTCCATGACCGCCATCGGAACGGCAGAGCTGAAGAC
>NZ_RZSF01000699.1:0-600 GCF_004023325.1 Mesorhizobium sp. M1A.F.Ca.ET.072.01.1.1
GCCGCAGAGTTGCCGGTCTGGCTGCACAGATACAATTGGCACCGTCCCCACGGGAGCCTAAAGTCCAAAACACCTATCAGTCGCCTCGCTCTAACCGAGGACAACCTGTTGAGGCTCCACAGCTAGCCTGCGGCTCGCGGTGCATCCGCTCGACAATCGAGCTGAACGCGTTTCCCCCTTCTGCCGCGGCGTGACCTGATGCGGCTTGGGGCCTGCCGTCCGGGGCGCCACCGGCTTGAGTGCCTCCGCTGCGCGATCTTCCCGTCCGGCCGATGTTGGTCATGTTTCGTCTCCGATCCAGGCAACAACGCATCGCCTAAAGTGTGTGGAGCAACGACAGGCGAGCCAACATGGCCGCCGCTCAGGAACCCCAAAGCGCGCCTAGTCTAGGGCACCGAACCGGGAGCTCTGAAGGAAGCACCTTGTCGGATCGGTAAATCGAGCAGGCCCTTGGCCGGGCCGACGCTCAAATCCCTTTCGCTCGCAGTCGGGAGGTCGCAATCACCTTCAACATCACCTAACAACCATTGCTCGCTTGAGGCGGAACTTAGCTTGGCTGACCTGACAACAAACTGACGCGCTATGACAGCTGAGCAGAAT
>NZ_RZSF01000069.1:0-24381 GCF_004023325.1 Mesorhizobium sp. M1A.F.Ca.ET.072.01.1.1
GATGGCGGCCGCGCTGACGGCGTCGGCCAAGCCCGCGGCCCTCTCCGGCCCGAGCTTCGACGATGTCCAGCGCTCGCTGCCGACCCCCGACGCGCCGGTGGCCGCAATCGCAGCCGACACGGCCGTCGGCGCGCTGCCGGGCGCCCGGCCGGGCGCCACTCCGCTCGACGACCTGCGCCAGAAGATCAGGCCTGCGCCGCAGGAACGGCTGGCACGCATGGTCGACCTCAACGAGGAACGCACCGCCCAGATCCTGCGCAAATGGGCGGCCGCCCCGGAAGCCGCGGGTTAAGCCATGGCTTCGGCGGCCCTTTTCGATCTCCTGCCCGATTTCGGTTCGCGCGCCCCGCGCGCCGGCCAGGCACCGTCAGCGCCTGACATCGAGCGCAAGCCGGACGTATCGCCGCCGCAGGCCGACATCGGCGCGCTGATCGCCGAGGCGGTGGCCGATGCGGAAGCAGCACTCGGGGCGCGGCTCGCGGCCGCCCACGAGGCGGCCCTCGAGGCCGAACGCCAGGCCAATGAGGATGCGGCAAAGGCGTTCCTCAAAAGCTTCGGCGGCGATCTGGGGGCGGCGGTCGCGACACGGATCGATGCCATGGAAGCGCGCGTGGCCGAGCTCACCGCCGCCACCGTCGCCCGCATCCTCGGCGGCGTGGTCAGCGATGATCTGCAGGAGCGCTCGATCGAAGCTCTTGCCCGTACCGTAAGCGCCGCGATTGCCGACAGTGAGGCGGTGCGTATCGGCGTGCGCGGGCCGCTGTTGCTGTTCGAGCCGCTGAAGGCAGCGCTTGGAGATCGCGCGGCCAATCTCGATTTCACCGAGGCCGCCGGCTTCGACCTGACCGTGGCCATCGATGAAACCGTCTTCGAGACGCGCATCGCCGAATGGTCGGCTTCCCTGTCGGAGGTCCTGTCATGAGCGCCATCGACCACGGCGAGGCCAGGCACGAGATCATCATCGTCAAGCGGAACCACGACGGTCATGACGACGGCCATCATGGCGGCGTCTGGAAGATCGCCTTTGCCGACTTCATGACCGCCATGATGTGCTTCTTTCTCGTCATGTGGCTGATCAACGCCGCCAACGAGCAGACCAAGGCGGCGGTCGCCAGCTATTTCAACCCGGTCGAGCTGATCGATCGCAATTCCAGCCGCAAGGGCCTGGAAGACCTTGGCGACGGCCCGAGCAAGGTTGGCCTCACCGCCGACAATCCGCAGGATGGCGCGAGCAAGGCCGGCGAAGACGGCAAGGGCGGCGCCGGCTCCTCCGACCGCAGGCAGACGAAGGAGGCCTCGCAGAAATCCGATCTCTCCGACGAGCATCTGTTTGCCGATCCCTATGCCGTGCTGTCGGAGATCGCCACCGATACCGGCGTGATGCAGAATGTCAGCGCCAAGGGTGAAGGCGGCGCTCAGAACGCCGGTCCGGCGACCGGCGCTTCCGGCGGCGAATCCTATCGCGATCCTTTCGCGCCGGACTTCTGGTCGCAGCAGGTTGCGACACCCGGCGCCGAGGCCAGCGCCGAACGCAGGAGGATCGAAGGCGATCCCGCCAGGCCCGGCGAGAAGGTCGCCGAGACCGATGTTCCGAAAGTCAAGGCCGCTCCGCCGGCACCGCCGCAGTTGGATGCGCCGCTCGAGCCGTTGGCCACACCGGAAAAACCCGGTGCCAAGGTGGTCGCCGGATCGGACGGCGACACGAAAGTCGGGAAGGCCGAAGGCAAGGCGATCAAGGGCGAGAAAGCCCAAGCTGAAAAGGCAGAAGCCGAAAAGGCGGAGGCCGCTGCGACCGATGCTGCGATGCCGGGAGCCGCAGGGGCCGAAGCGGCGACGGCCGAGCCGGCAAAGGCGGAGCCGAAGCAAGCCTCCGACAACGGAAAGAACGTCCCGAGCAGCGCCGCCCTCAAGGCGGCCGCCGAAATCAAGCAGGAACTGGCCAAGGCCTTTGCGCCCGGTGACAAGCTGGCCGAGGGCGTCTCCGTCGAGGCAACCGACAAGGGCGTCGTCATCTCGATCACCGATCAGCTCGACTTCGGCATGTTCGAGATCGGCTCGGCCGTGCCGCGTCGCGAGATGGTGCTGGCGATGGAGAAGATCGGCCGCATCATCAACGAGAAGAAGGGCACCATCACCATCGGCGGCCATACCGATGCGCGGCCGTTCCGCAGCGACGCCTACGACAACTGGCGGCTGTCCACCGCCCGCGCCCACTCCGCCTATTACATGCTGGTGCGCGGCGGCGTCGACGAAAGCCGCATCACCGAAGTCGCGGGCTTCGCCGACCGCCAGCCCAAGATCGCGTCCGATCCGCTGGCCGCCGCCAACCGCCGCATCGAGATCCTGATGGCGACCGGCGGATGAGGGGCAGGACCGCCATCGGCCGCGCAGTCGGGCTGCTGCTGCTCGCCGCAGGATCGCCCGCTGCCGCTTTTGCACAGGATGACGGCCTGCAGCCTTACCAGCTGGTGCGCTCGCTGCAGTTGGTCCAGGACCGCATCGCCGGAGGCGATCATGCGGCGCTGCCGATGCAGGCCAAGCTGCTGGAAATGACCGATGCGAGGCTTCGCGCCGCCGATGCCGCCGACTTCAAGGACCCGAAGAATTTCCGCGCTCTGCTCGTCTACGGCATGAGCGGCGGCAATCCCGTCACTGTCAAGGCGGCAGCTTCGCGCGCGGCGACCGACCCGCAAAGCCTCGCCATCGCCAAAGGGGTCGTCGCCTATCTCAACGGCAGGCCGGCCGCGGCAATCGAAATCCTGAAGCCGATCGACCCGATGAGCGTGCCCGCCGACCTCGGCGCCTTCCTGGCGTTAGTCAAGGGCTCGCTGCTTGCGACCGATGAACCCGCAACGGCGCTGACGCTGCTGGACGAGGCCCGCCTGCTCAGCCCCGGCACACTGGTCGAGGAGGCAGCGCTTCGCCGCTCGGTCGGCCTCGCAGCGACACAAGGCGACGCCGCGCGCTTCGCGCTTGCCTCGACGCAATATGTCGCCGGCTATCTCTATTCGCCCTATGCCAGCCAGTTCGCCGATTCCTTCGTCTCCGGTGTGATTGCGCTGCACATGTCGATCAGCCAAGACAAGCTCGCCGACATCACCTCGATGATGGACCCCGAGCGCGAGAAGGTGATCTTTCTGCGCATCGCGCGCCGCGCCGCGATCGATGGGCTGAGCGACCTCTCCGCCTTCGCCTCGGCCCGGGCCGAGCAGGGCCGCAACGGCAAAGGCAATCAGGACGACCCGCGCGCCGTGCTCTATTCGGGCCTCTCCACGGTGACATCGGCCACGATCGATGATGTACGCGCGAGGCTCGGCAAGATCGATCGCGGCAAGCTTTCGGAGAGCGACCGCGCTTTGCTCGATGCGGCACAGGCCGTTGCCGGCGAGGTCGTCGCTCCCGTGCGTGCGGCCGCCATGAATGAGACGGAGGCCGCAGGTCCGGCAAAGAGCGATGCCGCGAAACCCGCTGAAACCGAGGCTGCGAGCGGGGCCGACGCCGAAGGGTTGCCACCAGTGGAGGGCGCGATGGCCGAGCAGCCGGCCCCGGTCAAGCTGGCGGACGCGCCGGCCGCAGCATCCGCGCCGCCGGCTCCGCCGATGACGGCTCAGGCCGCGGCCGAGGCTCAAGCCCCCGCTCCTGCACAGCCCGAAACGCCATCCGTGCTGCCTGCACCCGCGCCGGCGGCCGCAGCAAGCCTCGATCCGCACGATCCCACCGATGCCGCGATGCTCAAAGCGCGCCGCCAGCTCGACCAGATCGACCAGCTACTCGGAGCCGCTCCCAAATGACCAGCGCCCAAATGAACAGCGTGAGCCAGGCCACGCCGGGACTTGCATCCGCCCAGGTCCAATCGCGGCAGCATCCTGCCGACAGCAAGGAAAACGGCTCGAATTTTGGCGAGATGGTGCATGGCGCCGAACAATCGGCGCGGCAGGCAAAGCAGCCGGCCGAGCCTGTGTCTTCCGATGCGCAGCCGGCGCGGCGCGCCCTCGCCGGTCCGCCCAAGCCGCCACCCGATCAGGATGGCCAGAACAAGACTGCCGCGCCGAAGCCAGCGGCCGGAAAGGCCGCGAAGAATGGCGCCGAGGCTGACCATGTAAAGGCCACGGACGATGCCGATGCGGCGGCGCAATCGTCAGATAGCGCTCTGCTTCAGGACGGTTTTCCCCTGCTGATGGCGCTGGGCGACATCCGCCACTTCGCAACGTCGACAAATGCCGAGCGCGGTGGATCTTCTGTCGAGGGAGAGCCCTCGATCGGCCAGGCCGCGTCTTCGCAGCTGGCGATCCGTCAAGGCAAACGCATGTTGGCCGACGCTTCCGAAGGCAGCGAGCCGTTGCCGCGATCCGGTCGCGCGACGATGGCGACCGAGAAGCCCGGGCCCGATTTCGGACAGAAACCGGCCGGCGCTGGTCAGGGCCCGGACATGTCGATCCGCAAGGACGACATCCTGTCTGGAACGCAAGGAGCCGCAACCGACGCAACGACGCCGCAAGGCTGGCGTCCGGCGGCCGCCCAGAAGACCGCGCAAACGGCGCAAGCCCTCGCATCGAACAATCAAGCCAAGCCATCCTCTGCCGCCGCGCGCATGGATGTGGTCAGCCAGCAGAGCTTCCCCGCGCCGGCCCAAAACGCCTTCGGCCAGACGGTATCGGCGCTGGCTGAGGCGATCGCCTCTGACAGCGGGGTTCAGCAGGCCTACTCGAGCGCTCCGATCGGCTCGCACGCGACCAACTCTGTTGCCGTTTCGACACATGTCCTGAAGATCGAGCTCCACCCGGCTGACCTCGGCACGGTCACCGCCAGCCTGCGTCTTTCCGGAGAGCAGCTTTCGATCGAGATGAAGCCGGAAACGCACGAGGCGTACCGCCGTCTGACCGCCGACAGCGACGCCATCGTCAAGTCGCTCCGCAGTCTTGGTTTCGACGTCGATCACGTCACCATCATGCAACCCTCGATAGCGGTCCATTCGGCCGGTCGCGTCGAAGCGAGCGGCGCGCCGCCGATGTCCACGGGCCGCGAACAGCCTTCGTTCCAGCCCGGGAACTCGGGCGGCAACAGCGCCGGCGGCGATCGGCAACCGGGAAGGAACAACGGCAATGGCGCACAGGAATTCGGCCGTGCTGCTTCGCCTCTTGGCGAGCGCGCTGGCGACGATATCTATATCTAGTCTGGCCGCGACCGTCGCCGCCAAAGCCGCGCCCAATCCTTGCGAGCCGGAAATCCTGCGCGCCGCCGATCGCTATGGCGTGCCGGCCGGTATCCTTTACGCGGTCGGCCTGACCGAAACGGGAAAGAAGGGCAGCCTTCAGCCCAACGCTTTGAATGTAGAAGGAAAGGCTGTTTTTCCGCGCAGCAGGGGCGAAGCGCTGGCGACGTTCGAGAATGCCCGCCGCGAGGGCAAGACGCTGATCGATCTCGGCTGCATGCAGATCAATCATCGCTATCATGGCGCGCAGTTCCGCAGCGTCGAGGACATGCTAGACCCGCACCAGAACGTCGACTACGCCGCGCGCTTCCTGGCGAGCCTCCACGCCCGCCACATGACCTGGTCGATGGCCGTCGCCCGCTATCATGCCGGCCCCGACAACGACCCGGCGCAGAAGGTGTATGTCTGTCGCATCATCGCCAACATGGTCGCCACCGGCTTCGGCAAATGGACGCCGAACGCCAGCGCGTTCTGCAACCTGTAGTTGCCAAACCATATGCCTTTGGTCCGCCGCGATGGGGTTCACAGCGGCCGCCGGCAGCCCTCTATCCAGTGCCGCGAATAGTCCCTTCACGGCCGGCTTTATTACGGCTCCCAAAAAAACTCCCAAGAAAATAGCTACAAGAAATGACGGTTTTTCAGGATTCACCGCACCGGATACCGCTTTCCGCACGGGGCAAATGAGATGATTCGGAGGGCGGGCCGATGATCGTGATCGTTGATGAGCGCGAGCTCGTAACTGAGGGCTACAGCTCACTTTTCGATCGCGAGGGCGTTGCCACCGCGGGCTTCGCGCCAGGCGAGTTCGGCGAGTGGGTGAACTCTGCCGCCGACACGGACTTGAGATCGGTCAGGGCTTTCCTTATCGGCGACTGCCGCGAGGGCGCCATCTCGCCGCGCCAGATCCGCGACCGCACCGGCGCGCCGGTGATCGCGCTCAGCGAACAGCACTCGCTGGAACACACGCTTAGGCTTTTCGAGAGCGGCGTCGACGACGTCGTCCGCAAGCCGGTGCACATCCGCGAAATCCTCGCCCGCATCACCGCCATCCGCCGCCGCGCCCGCGAAGAGGCCGCCTACACCGAGGTCGGCTCGATGCGCATCTTCATGGACGGGCGCGACCCGGAGATCGACGGCGAGCCGCTGCCGCTGCCGCGTCGCGAGCGGCGCATCCTGGAATATTTGGCCAGCAATCGCGGCCGGCGCGTGACCAAGACGCAGGTGTTCAACGCCATCTACGGCATCTTCGACGAGGAGGTCGAGGAGAACGTGGTGGAGAGCCACATCTCGAAGCTGCGCAAGAAATTGCGCGAGAAGCTCGGCCACGACCCGATCGATTCCAAGAGGTTCCTCGGCTACCGGCTGGTGTTTTGATGGCCGTCGCCGGCACATCCCGCGCCAGCCTCGCGCAAGACACGAGGCTTAGTTTTGTAGCCTCTCAGAAAGGCACCGAGGAGATGTATCGATGAGCCTCTACGGAATGATGCGCACCGGCGTCTCCGGTATGAACGCCCAGGCCAACCGCTTGTCCACGGTGGCCGACAATATCGCGAATTCCGACACAACCGGCTACAAGCGCTCCTCCGCCGAATTCTCGACGCTGATCATGCCCAGCACCGGCGGCGCCTATAATTCGGGTGGCGTCACGACGACGATCCGTTCGGCCGTCAGCTCGCAGGGTGTTCTGCAATACACCACTTCGGTCTCCGACCTCGCCGTCAACGGCGACGGCTTCTTCGTCGTGCAGGACCCGAGCGGCACACCCTATCTCACCCGCGCCGGCGCCTTCGTTCCGGACGCTCAAGGACGCCTCGTCAACGCCGCCGGCTACCAGCTAATGGCCTACAGCTACGCCAATGGCGATCCGGCCGCGACCGCCAACGGCTTCGAAGGCCTCGTGCCGGTGCAGATTTCCGATCAGGAGATGACGGCGACGCCGAGCACGGAAGGGACATTCACCGGCAACCTGCCGGCTGGCGCCACCGCTGTCACCGCCGGCAACCTACCCACCGACAACAGCACCTCGTCACAATACACGTCGAAATCGTCGCTGGTCGCCTACGACAATCTCGGCAACAAGGTGTTGCTCGACGTCTATTTCACCAACACCGGCACCGGCACCTGGCAGGTCTCGGTGTTCGATCAGTCGAAGGCCACGGCCGGCACGTCGTTCCCCTATGCGGGCGGCGCGCTGGGTTCGGCCAATCTCACCTTCGACACCACCACCGGCAAGCTCACCGGCGCGACCATCGGCGTGTCCTTCACGGTGCCGAACGGGTCGACTCTCAACCTCGACCTCTCCAAGCTGACGCAACTCGGAACCGGCTTCACGGTCTCCGACGCCAACGTCAACGGCAATGCGCCGAGCACGATCGAAAAGATCCAGATCAGCCAGGACGGCGTCATCTACGCCCAATTCGAGGACGGCTCCACCAAGCCGCTCTACAAGATCCCGCTGGCCGACGTTCAGAGCCCCGACAACCTCACCGCGATGCCGGGCAACGTCTATGTGCAAAGCGCGGACTCAGGTGCTGTTCGCATCGGCTTTGCCAATGAAGGGAAGCTTGGCTCGGTCGTCTCGGGCGCGCTCGAAAATTCCAATGTCGATATCGCCGAGGAACTGACCAACATGATTGCGGCGCAGCGCAGCTACACCGCCAACTCGAAGGTCTTCCAGACCGGTTCCGACCTGATGGACGTCCTGGTCAACCTGAAGAGATAACCCCATCGGGCGCCAGCCCGTGAAAGACCCGCATGTCGCTTTCCACCGCATTAAGCATCGCCCAGTCGGCGCTCCTGGCCACATCCAAGCAAACCAGCGTCGTGTCGCGCAATGTGGCCGACGCGTCCAACCCGGACTATGCCCGTCGCGTCGCCGTCGTCACCAGCACGGCGCCCGGCGCGCGATCGGTGGAGATACAGCGCGCCGCCAATGATCTTCTGTTCCGGCAGAACCTTTCCGCGCTGTCGGCATGGAGCGGCCAGAGCGCGCTTTACAGCGGCATGGATCAGCTCGACCTATCGGTTAATGGTGTCGACAATGCGTCGTCTGCGTCGACTGCGATCGGCAATCTGCAGCAGGCGCTGCAGCTCTACGCCACCACGCCGTCGAACCAGAATCTCGGCGCCAGCGTCATCGACGCAGCCAAGCAGGTGGTGAGCTCGCTGAACGACGGCACCACGGCGATCCAGGATTTCCGCACCCAGACCGACGGCCAGATCGCCACCGCCGTCGACGACCTCAACTCGCTGCTCAGCCAGTTCCAGGACGCCAACAAGGCCGTCATCGCCGGCACGCGCTCCGGCACGGATATGTCGGACGCGCTCGACCAGCGCGACGCGCTTCTCAAGAAGATCGCCGAATATGTCCCGGTCTCGACCTTCACGCGCGGCGACAACGACATGGTCATCACCACCAAGGACGGCACGACGCTGTTCGAGACGGTGCCGCGGTCGGTGACCTTCACGCCCTCGGCCGGCTACACCGCCGGTACGCCCGGCAACACGATCTATATCGACAATGTGCCGCTTTCTGCAGGCACCGGCGACAATACCAGCGCCGACGGCAAGCTTGCCGGCATGCTGAAGCTGCGCGACGGCGTTGCCGCGACCATGCAGAGCCAGCTCGACGAGATCGCGCGCGGCCTGATCACGGCATTTGCCGAGACCGCGCCGTCTCAGCCCAACGCCGCAGGCCTGTTCACCTGGTCCGGCGCGCCGGCTGTTCCCGCTGCCGGCATCCTGGTCGACGGCCTCGCCGGCTCGATCAGCGTCAACGCCGCGTTTGACCCGAGCGCCGGCGGCAGCGCGGCGCTGCTGCGCGACGGCGGCGCCAACGGCGCGGCCTATGTTTCCAACACCGGCGGCGGCGCCTCCTATTCTGACCTGCTGATCGCCTACGGCAACAGGCTCGACCAGCCGATGGCATTCGACACCTCCGCCGGCATCACGGTCAGCTCCGGCGTCTCGGACTACGCGGCCAACACCATCGGCTGGTTCGAAGGCGTGCGCCAGCAGGCATCGACCAACGCCGACGCGAAGGAAGCGCTGTCCACGCGCACCGCCGAAGCGCTATCGAACGATACCGGCGTCAATGTCGACCAGGAAATGTCCCTGCTTCTCGACCTCGAGCACACCTATCAGGCGTCGGCGCGCATGATGAAGACCGTCGACGACATGCTGGACGCCTTGTTGGGCGCGGTGGGATAATCGATGAAAGCGACAGCCGTCTCCTCAGCCGCCATTTCCAACGCCCTGCGCTATCAGCAGATGCGCATGCAGGCCGATCTCGTCAAGGCGACCACGGAATCCCAGACCGGCAAGGTAGCGGATGTCGGCCTGGCGCTCGGCGGGCGCACGACACAGGCCGTCACCTTCCAGCGCGATCTCGACCGGTTGAACGGCATCGTCGATTCGAACTCGCTGGTCGCCGCACGCCTGACTTCGACACAGGATTCGCTGGGTCAGCTCTCCGATGTCGCGCAGGATCTGCTGACGGCGCTGACCAGCGCCGTGTCGGGCGACTCCTCGACCAGCATCACCCAGACCGCCGGCGCCACGGCGCTGCAGCAGATGACGGGCATCCTCAACACCAGCGTCAACGGCGAATACCTGTTTGCCGGGACCAACACCGACGTCAAGCCGATCGACGATTTCAGCGCCGCCGGCTCGCCCGCCAAGGCGGCGTTCGACGCCGCCTTCACCAGCTATTTCGGCTTCACCCAGAACGACCCGGCGGCCGCCAACATCACCGCCGCCCAGATGGACGACTTCATCACCGCCGCGGTCGAGCCGCAGTTCCTGGGCTCCGGCTGGCAGGCCAACTGGTCGAACGCCACCGACGACCAGATCACCAGCCGCATTTCATTGAACGAGACCACGCAGACGTCGGTCAGCGCCAACGAGCAAGGCATCCGCAAGCTCGCCATGGCGGCCGCCATGGTCGGCACGCTCTTTGCCGGCAACATCAGCGAGGCCGGGCAGAATACGATCGTCAGCCGCGCGCAAAAGCTGGTCGGCGAGGCCATCGGCGGCATCGTCCAGGTGCAGTCCGAAGCCGGCCTCACCCAGAAGCGCGTGTCCGACGCCAGCGATCGCATGAAGACCCAGGTCGATCTGTTCGAGAAGCACATCATCGACCTCGAAGGCGTCGATCCCTCGGAGGCCGCCACCCGCGTGGCCGACCTGACGCAGCATATAGAAACGTCCTTCGCATTGACCGCGCGACTGCAGCAACTGAGCCTGTTGAACTATCTCACCTGAACACTCTCACCGGAACGCCAGAGCTCCGACGATGTATCAATTCTCCTACGCCGACATCCAGACCGACTCCGTCGCCGACGCCAAGGACCGGGAGCGGCAGTTGCTCACCCGATCGATCGACATGTTGTCCACGGCAGCTTCCGTTGGGCCGGAGTCGATTGAGGCGGTCGAGGCGCTGCACTTCACCAACCGCATCTGGACCACCTTCGTCGAGGATCTCGGCTCCAGCGACAATGCGCTGCCCAAGGAACTGCGCGCCAATCTGATCTCGATCGGCCTGTGGCTGCTGCGCGAAACGGAAGACATCCGGCAGGGCCGCACCAACAATTTCGAAGGATTGATCGAGGTCTCCCAGATCATCCGAGACGGCATCCAATGAGCAACACGCTGAAGATCTCGCTGAAGCCGAACGAGAAGATCTACATCAACGGCGCCGTCGTCCGGGTCGACCGCAAGGTCACGATCGAGCTGATGAACGAGGTTCAGTTCCTGCTCGAAAGCCACGTCATGCAGGCCGAGCAGGCCTCGACGCCGCTCAGGCAGCTCTATTTCATCGTGCAGATCATGCTGATCAACCCGCCGGGCGCCTCCGAGGCCCGCGACATGTTCCGCCGCTCGCTGCCGATGCTGATCGCAAGCTTTGACAACCAGGAAATCTGCAGCGCGCTGAAGCAGATCGACCGCATGGTCGGCGAGGATCATATCTACGAGGCGCTGAAGGCGATCCGCGCGCTCTATCCGCTCGAGCGCCAGGCGCTTGGCGGCAATGACGACATTCCGGAAGCGCCGCGCGCGCTGGCTGTGGGAGCATAAAGATGGCCGTGGACATGACAACGACGATCCCGGTTGGCGCCACCCAGGCCAGCACCCAGCAGACCTCGAAGACGGCGGTCGACTACCAGTCGTTCCTGAAGCTTCTGATCGCCGAGATGAAGAACCAGGATCCGACCAAGCCGATGGATTCGACGGAATATGTCGCGCAGCTCGCGACCTTCTCGCAGGTCGAGCAATCGGTGCAGACCAACAGCAAGCTCGACCAGATCATGCAATCCTCGGCGCTGTCGCAGGCGGACGCGCTGATCGGCCGTTCGATCACCGCCGCCGACGGCAAGACAACAGGGACCGTGGCTTCGGTGAAGCTCGCAAGCAGCGGCTTGATCGCGGTGCTGCAGGACGGCACCGAGGTCCCTGTCGGCGCGGGCGTATCGATCAAGCCGGCCGCCTAGAGTTTCGCATAGGGTCTGCCCATGAACGAGGCCGACGCCCTCGATATCGTGCAATATGCGGTGTGGACGGTGCTTACCGCCTCCGCGCCGGTGGTGCTCGTGGCTATGGCCGTCGGCATCGGCATCGCGCTCATCCAGGCGTTGACCCAGATTCAGGAAATCACCCTCACTTTCGTGCCCAAGATCGTCGCCATCATGCTGGTCGTGGCGCTCACCGGCCCGTTCATCGGCAGCCAGATCTCGGCCTTCACCAACGTCATCTTCGAACGCATCGAGCACGGCTTCTGACCTGCGGCCGCGGGCATCCCGCCCGAGCGGACCGGCAAAAGTTTGGTCCACACCGGCAAGATGCTTGGCTTAAAGCTTCGCCGACGCATTTTCGCCTTTGCCTTCCTGTTGTTGGACCTGGATGCTTTGGCGAGTCGCCCGCGCGATAATGGCGCCGCGCGAGCACAAGCAAGATGAAGGCGGGACAGCGACCATGATCGACGACGAGCCGGAAAGCGAACGCGTCTCGGCGCTGGCGCCGTTCCGGCACGGCATCTTCCGTGCCGTCTGGTCGGCGAGCCTTGTGTCGAATTTCGGCGGCTTGATCCAGGGCGTGGGCGCCGCCTGGATGATGACGACGATCGCCACCTCATCCTACCAGGTGGCGCTGGTGCAGGCCTCGACCACCTTGCCGATCATGCTGTTCGCGCTTGTTGCCGGCGCCATTGCCGACAGCTTCAACCGCCGCAAGGTCATGCTGGTGGCGCAGAGTTTCATGCTGGTGGTCTCGGCACTGCTCACCGTATTCACCTGGTTCGGCTGGATGACGCCGTGGACGCTGCTTGCCTTCACCTTCCTGATCGACAGCGGCACCGCGCTGAACAGCCCGTCATGGCAGGCGTCGGTTGGCGACATGGTGCCGCGCGCCAAGGTGCCGGCGGCGATCGCGCTCAACTCGATGGGCTTCAACATCACGCGCAGCGTCGGCCCGGCGATCGGCGGCATCATCGTCGCCGCCGCGGGGGCGGCGGCGGCCTTCGCCGCCAACGCCATCAGCTATATCGGCCTGATCGTCGTGCTTTTCCGCTGGAAGCCGGAAGTGCCCGCGCCAACCCTGCCGCGGGAATCGCTCGGCGCCGCGATGGGAGCCGGCCTGCGCTATGTCGCCATGTCGCCGAACATCGGCAAGGTGCTGGCGAGAGGCTTCGCCTTCGGCTTCAGCGCCGGCGCGGTGCTGGCGCTGCTGCCCCTGGTGGCGCGCGATGTCGTCAAGGGCGACGCGCTGACCTACGGCATCATGCTTGGCGCCTTCGGTATCGGCGCGGTCGGCGGTGCGCTCATCAGCGTGAGGCTCAGACAATGGCTCTCCAGCGAAACGATGGTGCGCGCCGCCTTCGCCGGTTTCGCGCTTTGCGCCTTCAACGCCGCCGTCAGCGACAATGCCTGGCAGACGTCGGCGGGCCTGCTCATCGGCGGTGCCTGCTGGGTGATCGCGCTCTCGCATTTCAACGTCACGGTGCAGATGTCGACGCCGCGCTGGGTGGTCGGGCGCGTGCTGTCGATCTACCAGACAGCAACCTTCGGCGGCATCGCGCTGGGCAGCTGGATCTGGGGCGTCGTCGCCGACGCCCATGGCGCGGAGACTGCATTGATGGTTGCCGCTGTCACCATGCTCGTCGGTGGCGCCATCGGCCTGATCCTGCCGCTGCCGCAGCACACCGCTCTCAACCTCGATCCGCTCAACCGGTTCAAGGAGCCGATGCTGGCGCTCGATTTGAAGCCGCGCAGCGGCCCGATCGCCATCATGATCGAATACATCATTCGCGAGGAGGACGTGCCGGAATTCCTCGCCACCATGGCCGAGCGTGGCCGCATCCGCCGCCGCGACGGCGCCCGCAACTGGACACTCGCCCGCGATCTCGAAAATCCGGGCATCTGGATCGAGCACTACCACACGCCGACCTGGGTCGAGTATATCCGCCACAACCGGCGTGCCACTCACGCCGACGCTGTTGTCGGCGAGCGCCTCCGCGCGCTGCACAGCGGCGAGAACCCGCCGCGTGTGCGCCGCATGATCGAACGCCCGACCACCGCCGGCACGGCGCTGGTCTCACCCAAGGGGCCGATCGATCACTAGTCTAGACCTGCGTGGTATTTTGCAGGCAGGCTGGCATCATCAGCAGCAACTTCCAACCTCATCGACTTTGTTGCTACTGTTCCAGCGAGTTCCGAGCGATCCCAATTGGACGAACTGAATGGTCTCGATTGTGCAATACGGTGAACGTCATTTTGACGGCACCGATATGCTATGGCGAGAAGCATTCCCCAATGATGCCCCTTGGAACGCGGCCCATATTTCAATCGCTGAGAAGCTGCGGTTTCAACCAAACCTGCTTTTAGTGGCGATCGAGGCCGATCAGGTCGTCGGATCGATCATGGCCGGGTATGACGGTCACCGAGGATGGATATCGCGGATTGCGGTCCTGCAGTCCCATCGTCAGAAAGGGATTGGCGAGGCCCTCATCCAGGAAGCCGAAAGGCGGCTGGCCAGCCTTGGATGTGTAAAGATCAACCTGCAAGTTGTCGTCTCCAACTCGGCAGTTCTGGCGTTCTATCGAAAGTGCGGGTACGAAGTCGAAGAGCGTGTGAGCATGAGCAAGTTGCTGCCGAAGCGTTGAGTGCTTCGTACCGATCTGCTTCCGGCGATGCCTGCTTCTCCCGTATCGAGCGCTGACGACGACCGGCCCTTGTCTCACCCAAAGGCCGGTCAATCACTGATGCATCTCGCCCAAACCTTATGCGGTTCTGAGAGAACGACATGCGTCCAAATGAAGACCAGCGATCAGCCGCCGGTCTGGATTATATAAAGTTTGCGCGTCGTCTCATGAATAAGCCACTCGCCCTTCCAGCCCTTCGGCAGGACGAGCAGATCGCCAGGCCCCAGCTCACGCATCTCGCCGTCGGCACGGCTCACTTCCACGCGACCGGAGATGATGTGGCAGATCTCGGATGAACCCGAGCGGTCGGCGGTGAAGCGGCCGGGCGTACATTCCCAGATGCCGATATCGACGGTCCCGTCCGGCGATTGGAAGAACGAGCGCACCGCTTCGACCTGATCGCCTTCGATCGAGGTCGGCTTCGGTGAAAAGGCGCCGATATCGGCCGTGGCGAGGTCGCGGAAGGTCGAAAGGTCGATCAAGATAGGCTCCAGTGTCAAAAGCAATTCCAGGAAAGTGTGCAATGGTTTTCCGTCCGGAATTGCGCGAAAACAAAGAGTTAGAGCGGTTCGGCGAACGCCGAACCGTCTCAGTGGCCTGTGATGCTGTCGGCCAGGGCGGCCAGTTTCGAAGTGTAATTGAGCCCGGCGGCCTCGCGTTGGTCGGCGATGCGGTAGAGCTGGTACATCGAGTGGACGCCGAGCCAGCGGAACGGTTCCGGCTCCCAGGGTCTGACCTTGCGGTTGACCCAGGGCAGTCGCGTAAGATCCGTGTCATTGCCGAGGATCACATCGGCAAGCGTGCGCCCCGAGAGGTTTGAGCTCGACACGCCCAGCCCGACATAACCGCCGGCCCAGCCGATGCGCGTTTTGGGGTCGAGGCCGACCGTCGTGCACCAGTCGCGCGGCACGCCGAGCACGCCGCACCAGGCGTGGTCGATGCGGCACCCGGCCGTCTGCGGCAACAGCGTCGTCAGCATCGTGTGCAGCTGGTCGATCGTCGCCTGCTGCGTCCGGCCGTCGACGTCGGTGCGCGAGCCATAGCGGTAGGGCACGCCGCGACCGCCCATGGTGATACGGCCCTCGCGCGTGCGCTGGGCGTAGCAATAGGCGTGCGCCGCATTGCCGAGGAGCTCATGCCCGTCCCAGCCGATCTCGCGCCAGAGTTCTTGTGGCAGCGGCTCGGTCACGATCTGCGCGCTGTTGAGCGCCAGCCATGTCCGCTCTTCCCCGGGAATGCCGGCCGTGAACCCCTCCGTCGCGCGAATTATCGTTTCCGCCCGTACCGTGCCACGGTCGGTGGCCACGCTGCCCTTGGCGATCGACGTCACGGTCGTCTTTTCGTAGATCGGCACGCCGAGCCGCTCGACCGCTTCCGCCAGCCCGCGCACCAGCTTGGCCGGCTGCACCCGCGCCTGGCCGTGGATGACGAAGCTGCCCATGACATTCGCGATATTGATGCGCGCGCGTGTGGCTGCAGCGTCGAGCAATTCGATGCGCTCGGGGTCGGCGTCCCAGGAGCGGATCGTCTCGCACGCCTCGCGCACACGTTCGAGCTGTGCGGCATTGGTGGCGACCGTCAGATTGTCGGCACGGCGGATGTCAGCGTCGATGTCTTCGGCCGTCGCCACCCGGATCACCTCGTCGACGCAGCCCGCCATCGCTGCCTGCATGGCGCTGACAGCTTGCCGGGTCGAGGTCTTCAGATATTTTTCGCGCGACCAGCCGAAGCCGCCCGAAAGCCAGCCGCCATTGCGCCCCGAGGCACCGAAGCCGGCGAATTCGCGTTCGAGCAGGACTATGCGAAGCGAGGGCTTCGCCTTCTTCAGATAATAGGCGGTCCAGAGCCCGGTGTAGCCGGCGCCGACGATCGCAACATCGGCTTCGATGTCGCCGGGCAAGGGCGGACGCGGGCTTGGGACCGCGCCCAGATCCGCATACCAGAACGAGATGTCGCCGTTGCGCTTGACTTGCATGGGATGGCTTCCAAGAGACCGGAGAGAGGGATCAGGTGAGCGTCGTGTCTGCCGTGCTGTCGTCGGGCAGAAGCTTGGCGTCGGCGCCGTCGAAGCAGAGTTCCACCTTCTCGCCGAGGGCGAAATTCTCGCCCGTCAGCGGCGACCGCACGATCGCGGTCGAACCGTCGCCGAGCTTCACTTCGTATTTCGATCCCGAGCCAAGATAGATCGCCTCGGCGATCGTTCCCGCCAGGCGATTCTTGCCGTCGGCTTGCCCCGGCCGGCGAATGGCAAGTTTCTCGGGCCGCAGCAGCATCACCGGGCTGGTTTCTCCGGCAAGCCGGCGCGGCGCGGCGACCGTCTCGCCGGCGATGGTCAGCGCAGTGCCGGTGCCGTCACTTCTGGCTTCGCCGCGCAGCACCGTGGAGTCGCCGATGAAGCGGCCGACGAACAGCGTTGCCGGCTCGTCATAGAGCTGCCGTCCGGTGCCGACCTGCTCGATGCGGCCGCGGTTAAACACGGCGATGCGGTCCGACAGCACCAATGCCTCCTCCTGGTCGTGCGTGACGTAGACGAAGGTGGTGCCGAGCTCGCGATGGATGCGCTTGATCTCGAGTTGCAGCCATTCGCGCAGCTTCTTGTCGAGCGCGCCGAGCGGCTCGTCCATGAGGAGCAGCGGCGGGTCGAAGACGATGGCCCGCGCCAGCGCCACGCGCTGCTGCTGACCGCCTGACAATTCGCTCGGATAGCGATGCGCGAAGTCGCCCATCTTGACCATGTCGAGCGCCTTGGCCACGCGCCGCTTCCGATCGTCCTGCCCAACGCCGCGCAGCGTCAGCGGATAGGCGACGTTGCGGCCAACCGTCATATGCGGGAACAGTGCGTAGTGCTGGAAGACGACGCCGATGTTGCGCTTGTGCGCCGGCACGCCGACGACGCTTTGTCCTCCGACCAGCAGCTTGCCGCTCGACACATCCGTGAAACCGGCGATCACATTGAGCGTCGTCGTCTTGCCGGAGCCGCTCGGCCCAAGCAGCGTCATGAACTCGCCGGGCTCGATCCTGAGCGACACGCCGTCCAGCGCCTTGAACGCGCCATAGGCCTTGGTGACGGATTCGAGGTCGATCGCCGCGCCGCGATTGTCTGGTCTTGGGTTCATAGGCGTCCCTTCCGCTCGCGGCCAAGAAGAAGCATGCCGCCGCCGATCAGGATCGTCGTGGCGCACAAAAGGATCGTGCCGACGGCCGCGACGGTCGGGTCGGCGTCGCGCGTGATCGAAGAGAAGATCTGCACCGGCAGGGTCTTGAGATAGGGGTTGGTGATGAACAGCGAGACGATGATCTCGTCGAAGGACGTCGCGAAGGCGAATAGCAGGCCCGACAGGATGCCGGGCAGGATCAGCGGCAGCGTCACCGTCCGGAACGTGGTGAGCGCGCCGGCGCCGAGGCTCGCAGCAGCCGTCTCCAGGCGCCTGTCGAACACTTCGAGATTGGCCGACACGGCGATCAGCACGAAGGGCAGCGCCAGGATGGTGTGGGCGAGCACGAAGCCGGGCAGCGTGCCGACGAGTTGCGCATCGAGATAGACGGCATAGATGCCGATGGCCAGAACCACGCCCGGCACAACCATCGGCGTTAGCATCAGCATCCGCAGCAAATTGGCAGGCCGTGCCTTCATACGGTCGAGCCCGAAGGCGGCCAGCGTGCCGAGCACCGTTGCCAGCACCGCCACGATCGAGGCGACCTTCAGGGAATTGAGGAAGCTGGTCGACCATTCTGGATTCGTGACGAAATTCTCGTACCACTGCCAGGAGAAGCCTTGCGGTGGGAAGGAGAGCGACTTGTTGCCGTTGAACGACATCGGCACGACGACCAGCGTCGGTGCCACCAGCCAGATCGCCACCAACAGGCAGACAAGGCCGAGAACGACACGGGTGAGCGGCTTCATTTCCATCAGCGCCGCCCCGCCTCCCGGTGCCGCGACCGCATCACCGGCGCTGCAAGCGCCAGCAACAGGAAGGTCGTGACCAGCAGCACCACGCCCATCGCGCCGCCGCGTCCCCATTGCAGCAGGCTGAGCACCTGGGTCTGCACCAGTGTCGACAGCATCGTCGAGCGCGGCCCGCCGAGCAGTGCCGGCGTGATGTAGAAGCCCAGCGCCAGGATGAAGACGATGATTGCGCCGGCATAGACGCCCGGCAGCGACAGCGGCAGGTAGACTGTGAAGAAAGCGCGGGACGGCCGGGCGCCAAGGCTTCGCGCCGCCTGCACCAGCCTGAGGTCGATGCCTTTCATCACCGAATAAAGCGGCAGGATCATGAAGGGCAAAAGCACCTGCGCCATGCCGATCACCACGCCCGTCTGGGTGCGGATCAGCCGGACGCCCGCGAAGCCGGCTGATCTGAGCAGCGAGTTGATGACGCCGGAATCCTGCAGCAGGATCACCCAGGAGAGTGTGCGCACCACGCCACTCACCCAGAATGGGATCAGCACGCAGAGAACCAGGACGAGCCGCACGCGCGGCCCGACCGCGGTCATGAGGTAAGCATAAGGATAAGCGCAAACCACGCAGACCAGCGTCACCCATGCCGAGATGGTGAAGGTGCGCTGGAGCACCGCGAGATTGACGGGCGCGCCGAAGAACCAAGCATAGTTCTGGACGCCCCATTCCGGCTCCGACAGGCTGCGCAGCACGATGGTGAGCAGCGGATAGCCGATCACTGCGGCGAGCAGAACCAGTGCCGGCAGCGTGAGCGCGAACGGCCGCCAGGCCCATCCTGCCCGCTTTTCGGCAGTCTGGATCGTCGGTTCGAGCGCGCTCACGGGCCTTGCCTCCGTCAGCTCAGTTGCCGGCCATCAGCGCGGACCACTTCTCCTGCGCCACTGGGAAGTTCTCGACCCAGAACTTGATGTTCTGCTTGTAGCCTTGCTTCTGGCGCTCGGGCGTGTTGGTCAGGAAAGCTGCGACCGACTCGTCAACCTTCGGCTTCGCATCGTTGTTGATCGGCGTGTAGGAGGTCTGCTGCGTGAGAATCTCCTGCGCCTGCTTGCCGAGGTAGGCATTCAGCAGTGCATAGGCGGCATCCGTATCCTTGACACCGACGGGAATGGTCATCTGATCCATCACCACCAGCCAGTCCTGCCAGGCGGGCGCGTATTTGGCACCATTCTTGACCGCCGTCATGGCGCGGCCGGTCCACATCATCAGCATGTCGGCTTCACCGGACTCCGCGAGCTGCTGCGATTCAGCGCCCGTCTTCCAGTAGATCGTGTCCGGGCCGAGCTTGCGAATCACGTCGAGGGCCTTGTCGATATCGGCAGCGGTCATCGCCTTCGGATCGCCGCCCGCCACCTTGAAGGCCTGTTCGAGCAGGCCACCGGTCGGATCGCCGGATCCGTCCAGGGCGCGCACGCCGGGGAACTTTTCGGTGTCGAAGAAGTCAGCCCAGTTCTTGGGCGGGTTATCTTTGTACTTCTCCTTATTGTACATCAGCACGACGCCGTAGTTCATCGCCGGAACCGAGCACTCGCCGACCTGTCCTTCGGGTATCTTCGAGACGTCGAGCTTCGAGAGATCGAGCTTCTGGAACAGCTTTCCGCAATGGACGTAAGGCGGCAGATCGCCGGTATCGACCACGTCCCAGGTGACGTTGCCGGATTCGACCTGGGCCTGCAGCTTGGCGATCTCGGTCGGCCCGTCATTGAGCAGCTTGACGCCGGACTTCTCGACGAACTCCTTCAGCGCCGCCACCTGGCCATCCTGATAGATGCCGCCATAGGAGACGAAGGTCAGGGTCTTGCCCTTGAGCGAGCCTTCCTTCACCTCGCCCGCGACAGGCTTGTCCTGTGCGAAGGCGGTGGTTGTCAGCATTCCGAGCGCCAGCACGGCGCCAAGACCTGCAAGTTTCGACTTCAACATAACTCTGACTCTCCCATTATGCCCGCGTTTAATCGGACTACCTGGCCGCGAGCGGTTTCCAGGGCTTGTATTGATCGAGTTCGGCGCGTGCCGAGGTCGGCGGTGCGATGATCCACATCACCTCGGCCCGACCACTGCCGATGTTCTCGCTGCGATGTGGTGTCGATGTCGCGTATTCGATGCTGTCGCCTTCTTCGAGGACGTGGCGGGCGTCGCCAAGAGAGACCTCGACGACACCGCGAAGGACGATCAGCATCTCCTGCGCGTCGCCATGCGTGTAAAGCGCGGAGCCGGTCGAGCCGCCGATATCGAACTCGCCGACATAGACCTCCATGTCGCTCAGCGGCGGGCGGGAAAGCAGCATCTTACGGCAGCCGTTGCTGGGCGGAAGACTTGGCCGCTCGCTGCGCCGGAGCACGCCATGGTTCTGTGTCGCGCTTTCCTCGAACAGCATCGCGACGCTCACGCCCAACGCCGAAGCCATCTGGTTGAGCGAGGCAGTACTGGCGCCGGTCAGCCCGCGTTCAAGCTGGCTGATGAAACTGGCGCTGGTCCCGGTCGCTTCCGCGAGGTCACGCAATGACAGGCGGCGAGCGAGGCGCAGGGCCTTGAGCCGCACGCCCAGCACCTGCTGCGCATGAGCTGCAGCCGTGCCGGCACCGTTCGCCGCCGGAGCCTGGCCGTCCTCCGAAGCCTCGCGCATCCCGTTTTCCTCCACTTAACACCTTGTACAGTACCACTGTACAGCTGGCAATAGGGGCGGATGCCATTTCCGCTGTCCCATGACTCGAAACGGAAGCCGACCAAAAAATTAAGCATTCAACGGCAGTATCGAATGTCGGCCGGCAAGATGTCGTACAGCAAGGGCCATTGTCGGTCAGCTGAGCGGGAAGGGATCGCGATATGTCATCCTGGCTAAGAAACGGACCGTTAATGCTCATGCGCAGCCTGCTGATGCTGGCTGTCTTGGCGATCGGCACTCTGACTGCAGGGGCGTTGGAACCGGCCAGCTATCCGGAGCCGCCGGACTCCGTAGCTTTCACCGTTCAGAAGGACGGCAAGCAGATCCCGCTCACGCTGCGGCAGTTGGAAAAGCTCGGCCTCTATAAGGTCATCACCACAAGTCCTTTCGAGCAAGGGCAATTGACGTTTGAAGGCGTCCTGTTCCGAGACGTGCTCAAGTCCGTGGGATTGGCGGATAGGGATTCCGTCACTCTAAGGGCCGCGGACGATTACGTGCAGGTGATTCCGCACGAGGATTGGACGGAAGGTCCTCTGCTTCTCGCGACGCGCCAGGACGGGGAGTTGCTCACCCGACGAACACAAGGTCCGACCCGCTTGGTCTATCCTCTCAAGGACTATCCCGCCTTCGACACGCCGATCCGCAAACCGCGATGGATTTGGCTGATCAAGACGATCGAGTCCGACAACTGACCGGCTGGCAGACCTCCATGGTGGGATCTCGACTGAGAGGCTGGCGAATTCCGCTTACCTACGGCAGTGCCATAGGGCTGGCGGCGATCGGTTCCGCAATCCTCATCGTCATGCTGTTTGTCAGTATCAGCAAGATCGAGTCTTCGCTGCCCCGGTTCGGGTTCTTCGCCATCCGCGAATTCCATATTGCCATACGCGACGTGACCCACCTGAGGGATATGATCTCGCTCGCTGAGGTCGCGCCCAACTCTCAGGCGAGCCTCGATCATCTGGCCGCTGCCAACGACCTGGTCTACGTCCGCTTCAAGCGGATTGACGGCGGCGAAACGATCAGCGCAATTCCCGCATATGCAGGCATCGTGCCGCGCGTGAACGACGCGGTAACGCGGCTCGACGCCGTAATCGCGGCGGGACTCCCGTTCGATCAGCAGCGCTTGAAGGAACTGGGTCTGGAACTCGAGCAGATCGTCGGCCGGATGAACGACGAGTACTACAAATACGGCGAGGGCGTTAACGCCGATCTCTATGCGTCGGAAGTCAGCCTGAATCGGTTCAACTATCAGATAGCGTTTGCTCTGACGATCCTGTCGCTGCTGGCAATCGGGACGGCGGTTCTGTTCATCGGGCGCCGCGAAACGATAAAGAAGCTGGAATTTCTCGCCTGGCGCGATGCGACCACCGGACTGAAGAATCGTGCCTGGATGGCAGCCAACAGGGATGCCATGCTGGACCGGGCGAGGGAGACCGGTAGGCAGCTTCAGCTGCTCCTGATCGATCTCGACCATTTCAAGAGCGTGAACGACACCTTCGGCCATCACGTCGGCGATCTGCTGCTGAAGGCGGTTGCCGAGGTCCTTCAGTCGGTCGAGCGGCCCGGCGACGTAGCCGCCGTGCGATTGGGCGGCGACGAATTCGCCATCATGGCTATTGCCGATCGGAATGATCATGACAATTTGGGGCAACGTCTGCGCGAACGGCTGAACAGGTTCGCAGAGTTGGAGGGCCATCAGGTGCGCATTGGCGCCAGCATCGGCATGGCATGTTTCCCTCAGCACGGTTCCGACATTTCCACGTTGCTGCACAGTGCCGATAACGCTCTCTACACGGCAAAGGCCGAAGGGCGGTCCGGTTTCGTGACGTTTTCGCCCGTGATCCTCAGTCAGATCGACATGCAGCTCGGTGAAGAAGCGGCTATCAAGCGGGCCCTCAATTGCGACGAGTTCTTCCTGGTCTGGCAATCCCAGTTCGAGCTGGCGACCGGCCGCATGATCGGGGCCGAGGCGCTGGTCCGCTGGCACGACCCGGTCTCGGGAGCGGTTCGTGCGCCGGCATCGTTCATTCCGATCGCGGAACGAAGTGAGCTGATACTGGAACTCGACAAGATGGTTCTGGGCAAGGCTTGCGAGCAAGCCGCCCGATGGATGCCTATTTCCACCGAAGAGTTCATCTGCTCGGTCAACGTCTCCGGAAGAAGCCTCCAGACCGATGCCTATCTGACGCATCTCACCGAGACGCTGCGGCAAACGGGGTTGCTTCCATCGCGTCTGCAGTTGGAGATCACTGAAGGGATATTCATGCAGAACAGCCGCAATGCCCTGGAGAGTATCGGCAAGATTAGAAACCTCGGAGTGAGCCTGGCACTCGACGATTTTGGGTCAGGTTATGCGAGCTTCGGATACCTTGCCGATTTCGACTTGAACCAATTGAAGATCGATCGCTCGTTCCTCAGCGATCTGGCTTCCTCCACGAAGAAACAGAACGTGGTCCGAGGCATCATCGCGCTGGCCAATTCGCTAGGCCTGACCGTTGTTGCGGAAGGGGTGGAGAACGAAGCCCAACTCGACTTCCTGATCCACGAACACTGTCACGGCGCACAAGGGTTCTTTATGTCGGAGCCTGTTGAGGCAAGGTTGATGACCAACTATCTCGTCGCAAGGCAGGGTGGCGCCAAAACAGATGGAAAAGCTCGGGCCGAGTCTCTTCGCTTGGGCCCATCCATGCTGCGGAAAGTCGCCAAGCAGGGCCGCAAGACCGCCGATTAAATCAGGGCTCAGCCCTCGCCGGAAAGATCCCGCCGCGCCTTGTCCAGCTCCTCGGCGTAGCGTCGCATCAGATGGCTTTCAGTGAGCAGGCCAAGCACGATGCGGTCGTCGAAATCCTCAACGACCGCCAGCTCTTCAGCGCCGGCGCGCTGAAAGGTCTCGGCGGCGGACTGGACGTTCATCGACGGCACCAGCACCGCATCCTTGAACTGCGCGAGCGCCTGCACCGGAGTCTCGCCGTCTGAGAGGTCGCTGTGCAGTTCGGCCACGAGCAGCACGCCGACATAGTGCCGGCCCTCTTCGACGGCGATGACGCGCTGCGCCGAGCCGAGCGGGATCTCCTTGCGGAACTCGGCCAAGGTAATCGAAGCATCGATGGTGCGGACGTCCTTGCGCATCATCGACCCGACATTGAGGCTGCGCATCCAGCCGACGTCGTGGGCGCTGCGGATCGTCTCGCCGCGCAGATGGAAGCGCCAGGTCGAGAAGGAGTAGCCGAAGGTCTCGCGGACCAGAATGGCCGACATGATCGACGCTGCCAGCACCACGCCGGTGAGCGTCAGGTCCCGCGTCGATTCCAGCGCGAGAAAAGTCATGGTCAGCGGGCCGCCGACCACACCTACGG